>NZ_JAAHHZ010000131.1:0-16692 GCF_010672005.1 Moorena sp. SIO4A5
GGTTGAGGAGTGCTCCACTCATCAACTTGGGCGTAGCCACGGCTATAAAGGCTATAGATTGTGACCCGCACAATTTTGGGAGAACCGATCAATATATGTTTGATTTGCTTCCGTCCTGGCTGGGGTTGGCCAAATGATTCAGGGAGATTAGGATTGTTGGGGTTATACTCGAAATTTTGGAGAAAGTTTTCGATGTCCATAAGTTGTTTTGCTGTTGTATTGGTGACATATTTATGTTAATAAATAATTATTTATTTTGTCAAGTATTTTTTATTTTTTTTATTTTTGGGGTATATATAAAAAATATTAATTTAGTTTTTTTTGGTTATTTTTGTATTAGTGATCGCGTAGCGGATCGTACCGAGCATCCCGTAGCGTAGCCTAAGGTAAATCCCATAGCGCCTATTTCAGAGTATCGCATTTTTTGATAAATTATAATTTATAATTTATAATTTATAATTTATAATTTATAATTTATAAATTCTATCGTTTATCATACTATTAGTGAGCTGCACAGGATTTTTTCCCGATTCCCGATTCCCGATTCCCGATTCCCGATTCCCTACTCCCTACTCCCTACTCCCTACTCCCTACTCCCTACTCCCTACTCCCTACTCCCTGCTCCCTACTCCCTACTCCCTAAATTGCTATAATTAATAGCATCGAACATAATTACCTATAAATTATGGAACCATTCTCCTTTTTAGCTGGTTTGGAACTATCGAAAATAGCGTCACCTTTGTTAGGTACTGTTGCGGGGGAAGCAGGGAAGCGTATAGTTAAAGCTCTGACTAAAAACGATGTAGAGAAGGCAATCAAAGCGGGAGAAGACGCAGTTAAGGAATGGGAAAAACAACTGGAACCGAGCCAACTGTTATTTTTTCACGCTCCCCCGGATGGATTGAATGGAGTTAAAAATTTTTTGGGGGGCTATTTTACTAATGCAGCAGTTTTAGCAGAATTACAGAAACCATTAATTAATCAAGGGCAGCCTGATCGGGAGATTTTAATCAGGGTATTTCTACAAGACGCAGAAACGAATAACATTAAACTAAATCAAGATAGCCTCAAGCATTGGATAGAGACATTTGTTAATGCTTATTTTCAGCATACAGTTACTTATATAAAATTTCAGGTAGCTAAACAGGATTATTGTGAGCAGTTAGCTAACTGGTTTGATGATGTTAAATTTGCTGGCATTGCTGTGCCTGGGCAAGAAGTAGAGAAATCGGAGAAGTTAGCGCAAATTTTTGTAATGCCCGATGTGGTGGAAGAGGTATCAACTGCTGGCGCTTGGGAGCGGGAGTTTTTAGCAGCAGAAAGTGCCGAAAAACCGGAAAGGGCGCTGTCAAGAAAGACGACTGGTAGGAAATTCTTAGCTCAGCAGCTATTGAGCCAAAGTCAGTCGAGACGAGTGGTGATATTGGGTGCGCCTGGTTCTGGAAAAACCACGTTGATGAGTTATTTTGCAGTAATGTTGGCTGACAGCAAGGCTGAGGTTTTGGGATTAGATGGTGATACGGATTGGCTACCGATTTTAATTAGGATGCGAGATTTTGGGATAAATCTCGATAAAAACCTGATCGACTATGCTCGTGGGTTTGCGGAAAACACCATGTCAGTGCAACGGTTACCAGTGGGATTTTTTGAGCATTGGTTGTCTGATGGTAGGGCGTTGATATTGCTGGATGGTTTGGATGAAGTAGCAGATGAGGCTAAACGCAATGATGTGGTCAGGCGCATCGAGAATTTTTTAGGACAGTTTGACAGAAATCGCGCTATTATTACCTCTAGACCGGCTGGTTATCGCCGGGATTTTTTCCGCACTGAGGAATTTCCCCACTATCAAATTGAAGCCTTTGATGATAGCAAGATTTCGGCGTTTATTGATAACTGGTATAACAGTCGCTTTCAAGACCAAGCAGAAGCTCAAAGGCGCAAGGAGAGTTTACGAAAGGCTCTGGATGATAATGACCGGATTACGCTATTGGCACGAAATCCGTTATTGTTGACAATTATTGCATTAATTCATCGGTATCAAGCAGTTTTGCCCAAGGAACGGTATAAGCTTTATGACAAAGCAGTGGAAACCTTGTTAACCTCTTGGGATGCTAATAAAGAATTAAGTAGTGATAAGTGGTTGAGCTATTTGAGTTTGGATGATTTGCGCCGATTGATGGAATGGTTGGCGTATTGGATTCATACTCAGGGAAATGCTGAAGATAAGGATAGTGGCACGCTCATTGACAAGGATGAGTTGATTGGTCAGTTAAGTCAACAGATTAAAACCTTGAAGCAAGTGAAGCTTCATGAAGCTAAAGAAGAGGCAAAACGGTTTGTGGAGTTGATCCAGAAGCGCACGGGTTTGTTGAATGAACAGGGGCAAGATTGTTATGCTTTTGTCCATAAGACGTTTCAAGAATATTTGTGTGCTCAGGAGATTAACTATCAAGCGGAAAATGAGTATGATTTCGATATTGTTTTGAATCATATTCGGGAGCATTTACATGACTCCCACTGGCGCGAAGTGTTATTATTGCTGATAGCACAACAAAAACCGAAAAATGCGGCGAAGGCAATTCGGGCAGTTTTGACTAATAAGAGTAACTATGAGCAGTGGTTACATCGGGATTTGTTGTTTGCTGGTAATTGTTTGGCAGAAGACCCGAAAAATTTACGGAGTACTGATAGTGAGTTGGTGCAAGAAATTTTAGAGGGGTTGGTTGAGTTGGAGGTGAGTAGTGAGGAGCGGGTTGGCGAGAGGGTTTACGAACAGGTTGATCAGATAATTTGTAGTTTGTATGAAACGGATTTTGAGACACAAGCTCTAGAGATGTTGAAGGAGCGAACAAATTTAATTCATGAGACACGATTGCTGAAGTATCGACACGAGTTAGGGGAAAAAGATCAGGTAATTACAATATTGTTGACACCCCTAAAGGATGATGATTCTGTTGTGCGTGAGAAGGCAGTGGAAGCCTTGGGCAAATTGGGCAACAGCTCAGAAATTGTAGTTAATGCGCTCCTAGCAAGGCTCATGGATGATAAGTCTGTTGTGCGTTGGACGGCAGCGGAAGCCTTGGGCAAATTGGGCAACAGCTCAGAAACTTTAATCAACGCCCTCCTAGCAAGGCTCATGGATGATAATTCTGCTGCGCGTGGGAGTGCAGCCTATGCCTTGGGCTATTTGGAAAACAACTCAGAAACTGTAATCAACGCCCTCCTAGCACGACTCATGGATGATAATTCTGATGTACGTGGAGAGGCAGCCGATGCCTTGGTCAAATTGGGTAACAGCTCAGAAACTTTAATCAACGCCCTCCTAGCACTGCTTCAGGATGATGATTCTGTGCGTGGGAGTGCAGCTAATGCCTTGGGCCAATTGGGTAACAGCTCAGAAACTGTAATCAACACCCTAATAGCAGGGCTCAAGGATGAGAATTCTGATGTGCGTTGGATGGTAGCCGAAGCCTTGGTCAATTTGGGCAACAACTCAGAAACTGTAGTCAACCCCCTCCTAGCACTGCTTCAGGATGATGATTCTGTTGTGCGTGGGAGTGCAGCCCAAGTGTTGGGCAATTTGGGCAACAACTCAGAAACTGTAGTCAACGCCCTCCTAGCACGGCTCATGGATGATCATTATTTCGTGCGTGGGAGTGCAGCCAGTTCCTTGGACAAATTGGGCAACAGCTCAGAAACTGTAATCAACGCCCTCATAGCAGGACTTCAGGATGAGAATTCTGATGTGCGTATGATGGCAGCCAAAGCCTTGGGCAGCTTGGGCAACAGCTCAGAAACCGTAGTCAGCACCCTAATAGCACAGCTTATGGATGATGAGTCTTTTGTGCGTAGGAACGCAGCCTATGCCTTGGGCAAATTGGGCAAAACATCTAATCATGTTCTCCCTACTGTGATTGAATGGATTGAACAACACCAGGATTCAGAGTATGTGGGTAGAGGTATTGATGCGTTGTGGGATTTGGTGGTAGGTAGGGAATAGGGAGCAGGGAGTAGGGAGTAGGGAGTAGGGAGCAGTAGGAAAGAGAGCTGAGTATAGTTTGTGTTGAATGCGATCGCGTAGCGTGACCAAAGGTCAATCCCATCAGCTAGATCCAACACAAGACCTAGGGTCTAGCAACTTCTGTTCCGAATACCTCGCTGTTTTGATACCATAGGGGGCTAAGCAGTCAGCAGTCAGCGGTCAGTGGTCAGCCCTCAGCCCTCAGCCTTTAGCCCTCAGCTCTCAGCCTTTAGCAGATAACTGATAACTAATACCTGATTGCTGTTCGCGTAGCGTGCGCGTAGCGCATAAGCTGATTGCTGATTGCTGATTGCTGATTGCTGATTGCTGATCACTGATAGCTAATGGCTAATAGCTGATCACTGATAGCTGATAGCTAGTTTTATTAGTACTCAAAAGGTCCTAACGGCTCATCATCTTCTTCAGACAGGTCGATGGGTTTGTAATCCACATAATCACTTTGGTCTGAGTAGTTAGAGGATGTTTCTTCCCTTGGGGTGGTACGACGCTTTCTTTCCCTTGAGGCTATCTGTGAGTCATAGTTTTCTGAGTCATAGTTTCCTGAGTCATAGTTTTCTGTAGATTCACGACGAGAACGGTTACGGCGAACGGGTCTGTCTTCCCTATCCCTGTCTAGATCTCTGTCTAGATCTCTGTCTAGATCCCGATCTAACTTAGCCTCCCAAGTGTCTACAGATCGTTCTACAGGTCGTTCCACAGATTGTTCCGAAGGACGAGAACGTCTACTACGAGATGGTCTGTCTTCCCAATCACTATCTAACTGAGCCTGCCAGGTCTCTCTAGGTCGTTCTGAAAACTGACCATTAGAACGAGGGCGGCGTTTACGCGATCGCTCTTCTAGCCTCGATTCCTCTAAACTCCCTCGACTCCTTGAACGGCGGGTTTCTACTTCATAACGCTCTGTGCGCCTTTCCCTGGAATCTGGTGTGGGCCGCAAACGAGGGTTGGAGTATCGCTCCTCTACAGGCTCTAGTTCATCGTATTCATCATAAACATTAGCCTCTTGTGGTTCTTCGCGGTAATAGTTACGGCTAACTGGTCGCTGACGGTCTTCAAACCCAGCATCTTCCCGGGCTTTTTTAGTGGCAACGCCCCGTAACCGAAGACTTTCCACGGCAAAAAATATTGCTGTACCGCTCAACAACAGCTGACTCAACTGCAAAATCGGGTCGAGTCGCCATCCATGATACACCAAAATAAAGCCACAAACTAACCCGACCACAGTGAAAAAGATATCATGGTCTCTGGCTAGTTCTGGACGAACCGAGCGCAGGAAATAGAGTCCTGCTCCGGCAAGCATCAATAATATGCCCAAAAGGCTAGCTGGATTAAACCCAACATTTACCATTACTACTCTCCTATGGTCAGTTATATGGTAGCGAGTTATTGGTCTTACACTCTACTGTAACTGGAGAACAACAATTTTACTCCTAGATCAGGAGAGATTCTTGATACAAAAATTGAGCGGGTTGTGAACCCACTCAATTTCCTGCTATCAAAGCTCCGCCTTAGTTCGTTTAAGGCATAGATAGTAGAGATTTTGTTATGATCTTTTGATCTTATCGCTCTGGCTAAAGACGATTAGTGCCACAGTGGCAGGAATAACCACAATGGCAGTACCCCAAAGTAAACTCCACAGAAAGTTGGCTAATGAAGGTGTCATAAAAACTCCTAGTTAATTTGTAAACCTTGTTTGTGATTAAGCATTCAGCATTCAGCTATCAGCTTATGCGCTACGCCCACGCTACTTGAGGTGCTTATGCGCTACGCCCAGGCTACTTGAGGTGCTAGCAGGAGCGATAACTGCACGGGGTCGGATGAGTAAAACCAGCAGGGATTTTAAACCAGCCGTACCAGCACCCCCCAGCTGGTTTACTACCCGTTGATTAGCTGACGGCACCTCAAGTAGCGTGAGCCTTTGGCTCACGGCTGATAGCTGAATGCTTACAAGAACATGATACTATTATTGAGAAACTTTAAATTAAATTAACTACAATCACAAGGACACTGGTAAGCCACCTAGCCACCTAAGGCGGCAGGTAAGCATTCAGCTATCAGTTATCAGCGTGTCGCGTATCAGTTATCAGCTAATCCGCTAGGGCTCACAGGCTAGAAGCCTGTGCCACTGTACTTGAGGTGCTTTTAAATAAAATAAGCTGACCGCTGACCACTGACCACTGACCGCTGACCGCTGACGGTGGCACCTGAATACATTTGTGATCATTAGAATAAATAAGCCATGACTGCTGCTACGATTGCTATCTGGACTCTTGGTCCGTTACTAGGACTAATGATCTTCTTGTTTATCTTTCGCATTGTTCTGACCTGGTATCCTCAGGTAGACCTAAATCGTTTGCCATTTAATCTAGTAGCCTGGCCAACGGAACCCTTTTTAGTGCCAATGCGTAAAATTGTCCCTCCCATTGGTGGGGTTGATATTAGCCCAATTATTTGGGTAGGGATTTTCAGCCTGCTGCGGGAAATTCTTTTAGGTCAGCAGGGAATCCTGAGGATGATGATTTAGAGGGTTGTCGATCAGAATTAAGAATTTAGAATGCAGAATTAAGAATTTAGAAGGCAGAATTAAGAATTTAGAATTAAGAATTAAGAATGCAGAATTAAGAATTAAGAATTAATAATTAAGAATTTAGAAGGCAGAATTAAGAATTAATAATTTAGAATTTAGAACTCTACATTCTTAATTCTAAAATGTTGCAGGTTGTTTGGTTGTTCGCGTAGCGTGGCCGAAGCCCCACGCCTGGAAGCGAAACGTTAGCGTGGGACGGGGCGTATAAAGGGTGGAAGTACAACAAAATGCGATCGCTTAGCGTGCGCGTAGCGCTATCGCTAATTACCAAAGACTTAGTTTTGTCTTTCTTCCTACTTCTGCCTTCAGCATAGCTGCGGTTCAGTTCATCATCTCCTTCTCGACAAAATTGGTATAGACTTGACCCTCAAGAAAGGCTTGTGTCTCTAGGATTTTTTGATGGAAAGTCAGGGTGGTGGTGACTCCGGTAATGGCACACTCCCTTAAGGCTCGTTTCATGCGCTGAATGGCAGCATCACGGGTGGGACCCCAAACGATTAATTTGCCAATCAGAGAGTCGTAATAGGGGGGGATTTCGTAATCGGGGTAAACATGGGAATCCATGCGCACCCATGGTCCTCCTGGTGGTAGGTAAGCACTAATTCGTCCTGGTTGGGGACGGAAAGCGTGGTCTGGGTCTTCGGCATTAATCCGACATTCGATGGCGTGACCTTTGAGAGTAATTTGGTCTTGGGTAAGGCTTAGTTTCTCCCCTTGAGCAATTTTAATTTGTTCGGCGATCAAGTCTAGACCGGTGATCATCTCGGTGACTGGGTGTTCTACCTGAATTCGGGTGTTCATTTCCATAAAGTAGAACTCACCAGAGGCATCTAAGAGAAACTCTACTGTGCCAACTCCAACGTAATTGATGGACTTAGCGGCCATTACCGCAGCATTACCCATCTTTTCCCGCAATTCTGGGTCAAGCACTGGGCTAGGGGCTTCTTCCAGTAGCTTTTGGTGACGGCGTTGGATCGAGCAGTCTCGCTCACCCAAGTGGATTACATTGCCGTGACTATCAGCTAAAATTTGAATCTCGATATGGCGAGGGCGTTGAATAAATTTTTCAATATATACCCCGCCATTACCAAAGGCAGCTTGGGCTTCTCCTTGAGCAGCTTGGAAGAGTTTAATCAATTGGCTGTCATCCTGTACCAGGCGCATACCCCTTCCTCCACCACCAGCAGTGGCTTTAATCATCACAGGATACCCAATTTGACATGCGATCGCATGAGCTTCAAGCTCAGAGCTGACTAATCCATCACTTCCGGGCACTGTGGGCACACCAGCTCGTTGCATGGTTTCTTTGGCCGTAGATTTATCCCCCATGGCTCGGATCGCTTCTGGGGTAGGGCCGATGAAAGAAATCTGATGATCAGCACAGATTTCAGCAAAACGGGCATTTTCTGATAGGAAACCATAGCCTGGATGAATGGCAGTGGCGTTGCGAGTGAGGGCTGCAGCAATAATATTAGGTATATTTAAATAACTTTTGTTGCTGGGGGGGTCCCCGATACAAACCGCTTCATCTGCGAGTTGGACATTAAGAGCGTGTTGGTCAATGGTGGAGTGAACTGCAACGGTGGGAATCCCCATCTCCTCACAGGTTCGGATAATCCGTAAGGCAATTTCCCCACGATTGGCAATTAAGATCTTTGAAAATTTCATAGAATAGCTTGGCTATATAGGGTTTTTATTTGAGATTTAAAACTAAGATTGATGGGGAGGTGTGGGGAGGGTGGGAAGTGTGGGAAGTGTGGGAAGTGTGGGGAGGAACATAGTTTATAAACTATCGCAATTGTCATCACGAGTGAGGTAGACAGGATTTTTCCCCATTCCCCCCCTACCCACCTCCGAGACCCAGACTAAACAAACTCTTACCCTACTCCCTACTCCCTACTCCCTACTCCCTTCAATTTTGACAGCATTTTTTGAGCTAGGCTTTGCAGCTTCGTCCTGTTGTATGTTATCCTACGAAATGAGTTATTAGCGGATGTGGTGGAATGGTAGACACGCACGCTTGAGGGGCGTGTGGCGAAAGCCATGCGAGTTCGAGTCTCGCCATCCGCATTGATCAGCCTGAAGTTGTGGGCAACTTCGCAACGGAGAGCTTCGGCTCAGGGCATAAAAATTGACGAAAACAGTATCATAAAAGCGATGCAGCACTATGGGACAAGGGCGCACCATTGCCTCTTGCCTCTTGCCTATTCCCACACCTCCCACACCTCCCCCTCTCCCCACACTCCCCGATTCCCGATTCCCGATTCCCGACTCCCGATTCCCGATTCCCGCCAGCCATCACCTCTTCGTTACATCAGGCTGCTGAAACCGATAGATATCCCGAATCACGTTTACCCAACCATCACAAAGAGAGGCTAATAAGCGATCGCCTTTTTCCTCAGTTGCTGCTGTGGCATCCCCGAGTACTCCACTCTGAGTCAACCCCTTGGTCAGCCAAGCAAAGGACAATTGTCCTTCCATACTCAATAGACTATCCTCGGGCAATCCCTGGGGATATTCCTTTACTGCCCGATCCATTTTCACTTGACCGGGGAGTAGACAGAGCATGAGACTAGTTTCTAAATCCCCCCCATGAATCCCTAATTCTAATTCTTTCTGGGTGGCTAATTCCTTGGCCATGTTAGGCACGCCCCAGGTAAACAAGGGGAAGACCATAAAGTCTTCATGCTTCTGGTGAATATCCCGTGCTGCAATTTCCATCACTTGGGGTTGTCCGCCATGGGAATTCATCAGTACTAACTTCCGAAACCCACACCGATAGATACTATCAGCCATTTCCATCAGCACCGCTAGCAAGGTTTGAGCACTAAGGGTAATGGTGCCAGGAAAATGCCAATGCTCATTGGATTTACCGTAATAAAGGGGAGGCAAAGCATAAGCCGGGATTTCTGGGTCTAAGCAGCCTAAGGCTTTGCCCAAGACTCCCACCCCAATGGCCGCATCTACAATCAGCGGTAAATGGGGGCCATGCTGCTCAATGGAAGCGACCGGCTGAATAATCACAACATTTTCTTTGTCTGGCATCTGTTCGATATCAGTCCAGGTCAGATAAGGGAAAAAGCGTTCTGGAGGAATGAAATTGTGCATAAGACTGGGGAGAGGGAACAGGGAGCAGGGAGCAGGGAGTAGGGAGTAGGCAGCAGGTAACAGGGAATAGGAGTAAGAAAATTAAATATACCTGATCAGGATGAGAAAGGCTATAGATTACTTTACACAAGTGGCTGATTAGGTTCAGAGACTCGTTCACGAGATTCAGAGACTCGTTCACGAGATTCAGAGGCTCAATCACCAGGTTCAGAGGCTGATGCGATCGCACTTGCCTAAATTAGCCTACCCTTAGTGCTATAGTTTTTTATTTATCAAGCATCAAAGCTCGATAACCAGCTTGGACAAAGTGCTTATCTGTAGTTAAAGCATCTGTTAAACCTTGTTCTTTCATATTTCTTACCCCTACTCCCTACTCCCTACTCCCTACTCCCTACTCCGTGCTCATCCTCAAGATTAGACTTAGGCGTACCATACAAATAATGGTCATGTTCAATAGCCCAGTCTGATGGTGCTTCAACTGTTCCAGCAAATCCTTCTAACAAATCCCAGGCATTTTGGCTAGTAACTGTTTTCACTTCTGTCTCAATAGCAATCGCATAGCGCTTGCCCGGTTCGAGATTAACAGTTCTGTCTAATCTGTCTAAGCGTAAAACCTCACCATCGAAGATAGCTGTTACTACAGGTATCTTTCGAGCTTCTCTACTGTCAGCCGGTTGAGTTTTAACATCTTGGCGGAGGTGAATTTCCTGTATTAGGTCTGCCCAGCTAAAATCTTCTGGTAATTTATCAATTAATCTACGTGCTTCTTCTTTGAGATTAAGGCTTGCCATAAATTTTATCCTCCAAGTCATTAAGCTAGTGGGATCACTTTGGCTGATCAGGCTCAGAGGCTCAATCACCAGGTTCAGAGGCTGATGCGATCGCACTTGCTTAAATTAGCCTACCCTTAGTGCAATGGATTACTATAGACAAAAATTACCTATTAGTGTACCCAAAAACGAATTAGAAATCGCAGCATTACTTATGATACATAAACAGTCTTGAACCCTTGATGATCTGACACCCCACACCCCACACCCCACACCCCACGCCTGATGACTCTAAATTTCACCCAGTTTTACAAAGCCACTAACCCAAGTAAAACCCTTGATCTCACCCAGGCAGAAGACCAGAAGCTCTATATCGATTTTTCTTCTGTCCGAGGGGGAGCACTGATTGAGCAACTGAAAGCGCAAATTACTCTATTCTCGGAAGACCAGCCCACCTGTCAATTATTTACGGGACATATTGGTTGTGGGAAGTCTACGGAATTATCTCGACTCAAGGCTGAGTTGCTAGCAGAAAACTTTCATGTGGTTTACTTCGAGTCGGATCAGGACTTGGAGATGAATGATGTGGATGTGGGGGATATTTTATTAGTTATTGCTCGCCAGGTCAGTGAAAGTTTGGAAGCTAGCCAGGTTAACTTACAACTAAAAGGCTTTAAAGCTTTCCTACAGGAAATTACCACATTGTTGGGTTCCGATGTGACTGGGGTTGAGGTTAAGATTCCCAAGGTTGGTGAGTTTGGGGTCAAGGAAAAACAGGGAGAGTATTCCTTATCGGCAGGGATTGCCAAGATTACCACGAGAGCTAAAAATAGCCCAACCTTGCGTAATCGGTTGCGGGATTATATCGAACCTCGTACCAAAACCATTATTGATGTAATTAATACCGAGTTGATTGAGCCTGCGATCGCTCAACTCCAACACCAGGGAAAACGGGGACTAGTGGTGATTGTGGATAACCTTGACCGGGTGGAAATTGTGCCGAAGTCTTGGGGGAGACCACAACCGGAATATTTATTTGTGGACCGGGGAGAACAGTTGCGCCAACTCAACTGTCATGTGATTTATACCATGCCCCTAGGGCTACGATTCTGTAATGATATCGTTCGGCTTACCAATCGTTTCGGGGTTGAGCCGAAGGTGTTGCCCATGGTGCCAGTGACGCAACGGAATGGTAAGGAGTGTCAGGAAGGAATGGCGCAGCTCAGAGCGATGGTAATGGCTAGAGCTTTCCCTAAGCTAGCACCAGCGCAACGGTTGCAGGGGATTGCGGAAGTGTTTGATGCACCGGAAACCCTGGACAGACTCTGTTCTATCAGTGGTGGTCATGTGCGGGAGTTACTGGCAATGCTTCGGGATTGGATTATGCTGGAGGGCAAGTTACCCCTATCCCGGGCAGGGTTAGACCAGGTTATTGGTAGTCGCTGCAATAAAATCCGATTAGCTATTGATGAAGAGGAGTGGAAATTATTGCGTCAGGTGCATCAGAACCAAGAAGTAAGTGGTGACGACCATTATCGAGTACTGGTGCGTAGTCTATTTGTGTATGAATACTATGACACTCAAGGGTCTTGGTTTACAGTCAATCCGATTTTGGTAGAAACGGGCAAGTTGTAGGAGAGGGAATCGGGAATCGGGAATCGGGAATCGGGAATCGGGAATTGGCAATTGGGTTAGCAAGAATGCGCTTTGAGATTGATATTGGTAATTATTGGTCTGTTGAATTTGGAAACACCATGACACCGATTGCCATAACTCAATGACTAATAGTAAGCCAGAGGATCATCACCAACAAGCTAATCATCAACAGCTATTGAAGCAGCTGGCTTGGGCAATGGAAATGGGAGCCAGTGAACAGGAATTTTCCTTAATCTTTGCCCATTGTAATTATACCCAGTGGCGAGACCAGTTGATTCAACAGCTGGCAGAGGTTTGTTCGGTAGAGATTTTACCGATTGGGTTAACTCCCGAGGTGACCCAGCTCTACAGGACTATATACAGCAAGATTCAATCCCAACTGGGACAACAACCGCCCCAAGGGATTATGGTGTATGGCTTTGAGGTGGTCAGAGACCTTGAGCAACTGCTGAGATTAGCCAATCGAGTCCGGGAAGAGTTTCGCAAACAGTTCCATGTCCCGGTTTTATTTTGGGTAGATGACCGAGTATATTCCCAATTCCTGCGCTCCGCCAGGGATTTGGCCAGTTGGGGAACCGGTTCAACCCTGGACTTTCAAATCTCTACCGCTAACGTAATCGAATTTATCCAACAGGTTACTGATCTTGGGTTTGCTCAAGTCTTAGCTGCTGGAGCCGCTGGGGGTCTTCACCATGGACAGAATATCAGTAACCAGCAGGTGGCGGACTTAGGCCAAGCTTGGCAAGACTTGCAACATCGGCAGGTAGCATTAACGCCAGACTTAGAAGCCAGTGTGGAATTTATCCTAGGTCGAGGAATTCCCCATAATCTCAAGCAGTCTAAGAAGCATTATCAACGAAGTTTAAAGCTATGGGAAGATCTCCTGGGAGTTTACCCTTCTTCCGACCCCGAACATCTAATCCGATACGGATGTGTTCTGTTTCATATGGGGCAATGGTGGCGTACCTATGCTGATCAAGACCGGAATCAGGGTAAGGAACATTGCCTAAGGGCTAGAGACTATTTTTTGCGATCGCATAAAGCCTTTGATCAAGCCAAGCGTTTCGACTTAGTAGCTAAGTTTATCAATCCCTTGGGGGAAATTCTACAAAGACTAGGGCTATGGCATGAGTTATATCAGTTAGCTAAAAAAGCCTTAACCCTCCATCAAAAATATCCCAACCCGGTCTGGCTTGCCCATGATTACGGCTTTCTAGCGGCACAAGTCGCCATTGCTCGCTCCCAATGGCCTCGGGTCAAGAAATTGGCCACTAAAGCACTGGACATCCTTACCGATGCCCAGCATTCTGTGCAACGCCCTGGTGACCTGACTCTCGAGCAGTTGGACTGGGCGTGGGGACTTCATCAAGGTTGGTATCGCTTATCCTTAGCCAGAGCCTACAACCATCTCGGTGAACCCGACTACGGGATTTGGCATCTAGAGGAAGCCCAATACCACACCAATCCTAACTTTAATCCCTATCTATATATTAAAATTCTCAGAGAATTGCGACAGCTCTACTTTGACCAAGGGGAGTATCAAAAAGCGTTCTCAGTTAAAGCATACCAGCAATCAATCGAGTATCAGTTCCGGTTTCGGGCATTTGTGGGGGTTGGTCAATTGTCCCTCAACCAACGCATCAGGGATACTCAAGTGGCTGATCGCATTGCTGCCTCTGGTCGAGAACAAGCGATTAATGACTTAGTTGAGCGTATTGCTCGCAAAGACCACAAACTAACGGTAATTTGTGGCTCCTCTGGCGTGGGTAAAAGTTTTCTACTTCAGTCTGGTTTAATTCCGAGATTACAGCAAGAGATTATTTCTGCTCGGGATGTGGAGCCAGTGTTGCTGACAGTTTATAAACGGTGGCAGCATAGCTTGGCTAAAAGGATAATTGGAACAGACCAGAGAGGAGATGGAAAAGAAATTCTGGGAAAAATTCTCCACCAGCTGGGATACAAGGCTGACACTAATCGACTGACTGTTCTAATTTTCGACCAGTTTGAAGAATTTTTCTTTCAGTATCCTCAGCCACAGCAGCGGCGAGTTTTTTATCAATTTTTAAAAGACTGTCTAGACCTTGAGGCCGTGAAGGTGATTCTGGCCTTGCGAGAAGATTATATCTATTATTTATTAGAGTGTAATGACCGCCTGATTAGTTTAGATGTGGTCAATAATGATCTTCTCAGCAAAGATGTCCTCTATTACTTAGGAAATTTTCCTCAAGCCCAGGCCAAAGCGGTGATTGAACGGTTAACGGAGCAGGCTAAGTTTTCCTTAGAACCACAGCTGATTGAACAATTGGTAAAAGATTTAGCAGCAGAAACGGGAGAAGTGCGTCCGATTGAGTTGCAAGTGGTGGGAGCACAATTAGAAACCGAGGGAATTGTCACCTTGGACAGGTATCAGCAAGGGGGCGATAAGGAAAAACTAGTAGAGCGTTATCTGGAGGCTGTGGTTACCGATTGTGGACCGAAATACCGAGAAACTACCTGGAAATTGTTGTCTCTCTTGACCGATGACAAGCAACTTCGACCCATAAGAACCGAAACTCAATTAGCTAGTGTATTAAATTTACCCCCAGAGCATATCAGCCTGATTTTGGAGATTTTAGTGGGTTCAGGTTTAGTGTTTCAGATTCCACTAGGAACAGAAGAATTATATCAGTTAGTTCATGATTATTTAGTATATCCAATTCGGAAGAGATTGGCAAAGTTTGAGGAACAAAAGCGGATTTTGGAGCAAAGGAAGCAAGAAGGAGCCAAACTAGAACGAGCAGGAGTTGAACATCTTAAGGAATTTAAGTATAGCCAGTTTCATAACTATAGCCAGTTTGATGCCTTACAAGGAGCTATGGAGACGGGGAAAGCATTGCAAGCAATGGTCACGAAAAATACTCCCTTGAAAGACTATCCTGCTGCTAGTCCTTTACTGGCTTTACAACGGATTCTTGACCAGATTCAGGAGCCTAGACTTGGAAAGCATCAGGGTTGGGTTAAGCAGTTGCAATTCAGCCTGGATGGTCAGCTGCTCGCTAGCGTTGGAGAGGAAGGAATGGTGAGGTTGTGGAACCTAAAAACTCGACAAGTCCAACAAAAATTTAAGGGGTATCAGGGTAGGGTTAGGCAGGTGGAATTTAGCCGGGATGGTCAGCATCTGGCTATTGCTGGCGACCAGAGAATCGTGAGGGTTTGGGATCTCAACACTGGGCAAGTCCAACCATTGAAGGGGCATCAGGGTCAGGTTAGGCAGGTGGTATTGGGCCAGGATGGTCAGCTGCTGGCTAGCGCTGGAGTTGACGGAATGGTCAGGTTGTGGGATGTAAATACTGGCCAAGTCCAAGAATTGAAGGGGCATCAGGGTTGGGTTTCGCAGGTGGCATTGAGCCCGGATGGTCAGCTGCTGGCTAGCGCTGGATTTGACGGAATGGTCAGGTTGTGGGATGTAAATACTGGCCAAGTCCAATATGAATTGAAGGGGCATCAGAGTTCGGTTTCGCAGATGGAATTTAGCCCGGATGGTCAGCTGCTGGCTAGCGCTGGAGTTGACAGAATCGTGAGATTGTGGGAAGTAAACACTGGACAAGTTCAAGCATTTAAAAGGCATCAGGGTAGAGTTTACCAGCTGACATTGAGCCGGGATAGTCAGCTGTTGGCTAGCACTGGAGATTACGGAATCATGAGAGTTTGGAATGTCAACACTGGGCAAGTCCAAGCATTTCAGGGGCATCAGGGTTGGGTTGACCAGGTGGAATTTAGCCCGGATGGTCAGCTGCTCGCTAGCGCTGGAGGTGACTGTACCGTGCGCCTGTGGGATTTAAGGGGTCGGCAAATTGCTCAATTCGAGGGGACTCGGATGGTGTTCAACCCAGATGGGACCCAACTGGCTACCATAGACGAGGATACCATCAAGCTGTGGCGGGTGGACACCCTGGATGGACTCTTAGCTAGGGGTTGCGCTTACTTACGTCGTAATTTAACGGATAGTTCTATGACTCCGGAACTGAAGGCGTTTTGTGATGGCTTGCTGGAAGAATGAATGTAGAATGTAGAATGTAGAATGTAGAATGTAGAAGGCAAAATGTAGAATTACAAATTCTCAATTCTTAATTCTCAATTCTCAATTCTTAATTCTTAATTCTTAATTCTTAATTCTTAATTCTTAATTCTTAATTCTTAATTGATTCAATCTCTTCCCGAGAAAGTTGGGTGATTTTCATAATAGTCTCCACATCTAAACCTTGTTCCCGGCAGGAACGGGCGATCGCTATTTTTTCTTGTTTTATCCCTTTTTCCATCCCTCTAATTTCTGCCTGTTCCACTTGCCATTTGGTCTCAAACTCTTGGGTACTCAGGATACTGGCTTCGTCACGCTTGTTGTTGATATAACGCTCGTAAGCTGCTCGTTCTTGTTCTGATAAATTATTAACTCGTAGCGCCTCCTTGGCTTCGGCTATTCCTTTGGCAGAAAATTCCGCTTTGATGTCGCTGTTTTTCAGAAAATAAATCCATTCATCTAAGGGGTTTTT
>NZ_JAAHHZ010000132.1:0-5334 GCF_010672005.1 Moorena sp. SIO4A5
TGATTCCCTAGCTCCTGGGGAAATGGTAGAAGGGGAAGTTTATATTACTGGGGGAGATGTTTCCCAGAAAATTGATGATATTTATATTTATGTGGTTACGGAATACTTGCGGGAAGAAGAAGATACCTCAATCACAGAGGAATGCATATTAATGCAATATCGCCTCTCGGAACGCTTCAACTTGCAGGCAAAAGAGGAGATAGTTATTCCATTTTCGTTTCCCCTGCCAGAGGAAACACCACTGACATTAACCAGCCAACCAGTGTATTTACGTACCGGCTTAGATATACCCATTGCCGTTGACCCCAAAGACACCGATTACATTGAAGTACATCCACACCCGTTAATGCAAGCGGTATTTGAGGCATTAGAAAACCTTGGCTTTCAACTTCATGAAGTGGATTGTCAGTACAATACTCACTTCGGGGGTAGATATCCATTCGTCCAAGAGTTCGAGTTTCGACCGATGGGTAAGTATCAGGGTAGCTTGGATGAATTGGAAATCATTTTTTCTCTCTACTCAGAAGACTTAGAAGTTTTCCTAGAAATAGACAAACGAGCCCGTGGATTTGGTGGTTTCCTAGAAGAAGCTTTTGATCTAGATGAACGTTATGTCCAATTTCAGGTAACACTGGATGACCTCAATCTTCCTACGGGTGAATTGGAGGCAATGATTGAGGAGATTATTGAGAGCCAAATTAATTAGAATTAATCTTTCAAAATCTGATCAATCATCCGGTTAGCTTGGGATTCATAACCACTACCAAAGAGATTAAAATGATTGAGGATGTGGTAAAGGTTATAGAGGTTTTTCCGCCGTTTGTAACCTTGCTCTAAAGGCCACACCTCGTTATAGCCTCGATAAAATGCTGCTGGGAAACCACCAAACAATTCGGTCATAGCAATATCAACTTCGCGATCGCCTACATAAGTAGCTGGGTCAAAAATTACTGGTTCTCCCGCCATGGTAATAGCCGCATTACCACCCCATAAATCACCATGTACTAACGAAGGTTGAGGCTGATGATCCAGTAATTTAGGAACTACTGCCAGTAATTGGTCTTGTTTCGGGAAATGACCACTGCGACGCCGTGCTAGCCGAAACTGATAACCGAGGCGATACTCTACAAAAAACTCTACCCAATCCGACATCCATTGATTTACTTGTGGTGTCGAACCAATCGTATTATTTTGATTCCAACCAAACTTATCCATATCGGTTGAAGCTTGGGGGGGAGTAGCCTGATGCATGGCTGCTAAGTTATGTCCCATTTTTACCCAAGACTCGGTACTGTTACCACCACCAAGGTCTAGCCACTCCAAGACAATATAAGAACAATCGACGGCAGTGCCATAGCAAATTGGTTTGGGGATTCGGATTGTCTGGGTTGCCACCATCTGCTTGAGACCGAGGGCTTCGGCCTCAAACATATAGACTTGAGAAGCAGAATTGAGTTTAACAAAATACTTATTAGTCTTACCTACCAGAGCATAACCCTGATTAATACAACCACCACCAACAGATTGGCGCTGGTTAATCTCAAAGGTTTCACCAGTGACTTGGCTGATCTGGTCAGCAATTTCTTTCCACATAGAGGGAGTAGGGAGTAGGGAGTAGGGAGTAGGGAGTAGGGAGCAGGGAGTAGGGAGTAGGGAGTAGGGAGTAGGAGGAATAAAATTGACTATACCTTATAAGTAGGATAGTAGGATAAATGCTATAGATAATTTTGAATTCACCAACAATTCAGCAAAAAAGGAATGTGTTGACCGTTGACGGTTGATTGTAAAAGCAACTCAAAACCAACTAACCACCATAGCGTTTCTCATAGCTATGAGGTACACAGAATTTTTTCCCGACTCCCGATTCCCGACTCCCGATTCCCGACTCCCGATTCCCGATTCCCGATCCCCGATTCCCTACTCCCCGTTCCCTGTTCCCTTTGCGATCACAATACCATAACCATGGGGAGACAGATACTGCTGTGCAGCCTTTTGGATATCAACAGCAGTAACTGATTTAATATGACTAGGGTAATTCAGTGCTGGTTCTAAATCCCCTAGTTGGGAGTAATAGTAACCATATAAACTGGTGCGAGCGCTTGGTTTTTCGTTGTTAAAGATAAACTGATTGGCGACTTTGGTCCGAATCCGAGCAATCTCTGAGTCTGATACCAATTCTGTCTGACAGCGATGGATATGGTTTGCGATCGCATTCTCCACCTCTGCCAAATTCTCAGCTGGGAGTTTAGCAGAAATGTAAAACACCCCTTGCAGCCGCTGAGTGATATTACTAACCCCAATTTGAGTAACCAGTTGCCGTTCTTCTCGCAAATCCCTAAATAGCCTGGACATACGACCTCGTCCTAAAATTCCTGCCAGCACATCCAAAGCATAGGTTTCCTTCAACTCAGGTATACCAGGCACCCGCCACACCATCACCAGCCGCGCTTGTTGTAAAGACTCATCCACATACTCCCGACGGACAATCTTCTCGAAAGCTGGTTCAGGGGGAAGGTTTGTTCTATGTTCTATTGCCCTTGGCTGTGCTTGACTAAATCCATTGGTGACAATTTCAATTAATTCCGTTACTGGCAAATTCCCCACCACTGCCGCAGTCATAGACCCTGGTTGATACCACCTACCGTGAAAGTCACGCATCTGCTGAGGCTGGAGTTGTTCAATCACCGAGGCAGGTCCAAGCACAGGACGTCGATAGGGTAACTGGTCAAAGGTAGTTTCCATTGCCCATCTATGGGTGCGGCGGCGGGGATTATCCTGGGAACGGCGAATTTCTTCCAAAACTACCATGCGCTCCTTTTCAAAGCCATGATCAGGAATACTAGGATTGAGTACCACCTCTAGCTGTAATGGTGCCAGCTCGGCAAAATCTTTAGGAGCTGTAGTGATGTAATAGTGAGTGTAATCCTGACTTGTAGCCGCATTGGTTACAGCACCCCGTTGCTCAATCAGCCGCTCAAACTCACCACTTTGCAATTTTGGTGTGCCCTTAAACACCATATGTTCCAGAAAATGAGCCATACCATTAATCTGATCCGATTCCACTGCGGAACCGACATTAATCCAAACATTCAGATTGACAGCTTCAACAGGCATCTGCTCCGCCACAATGGTTAACCCATTCGGTAGCCTTTCAACAGTCGGAGCATTGAGGGAGGGAGTATTGAGCAAACTGGAAGTCATTAAATTAATCACTAATTGACCACTATTTATTAATGGTAATCTTTCGGTTTGATATCGCGTTTTTGATATAGCAAAGGGAATCGGGAATCGGGAATCGGGAATCGGGAATCGGGAATCGGGAACAGGGAATCGGGAATCGGGAATCGGGAATCGGGATTAGCCACGATAACACCATACTCCCCATCACCCCATCTCCCCATCACCCCATCTCCCCATCTCCCGATTCCCCACTCCCAAAGACCATGACTCAAGGTAGAATTATGATAAGAAACATTAAGAAATGCAAATAAAGCAGCATGGTAAGCACTCAGGGCGGTAAAGGTAAGGTAGAATACCCCAAGGAAGAATTCCCGCAGAAAAAAGTAGCCCAGAAAGTTGTAGTTATCGGCGCAGGAATTGGTGGACTAACCGCTGGAGCACTCCTCGCTCGCCGAGGCTACCGTGTTCTAATACTAGACCAAGCCCTAGTACCAGGAGGATGCGCCTCTACCTTCAAACGCCGGGGCTTTACCTTCGATGTTGGTGCGACCCAGGTAGCTGGCTTAGAACCTGGTGGCATTCACAAACGCATCTTTGATGAACTGGAAGTAGACCTGCCAGCCTCTACCCCCTGTGACCCTGCTTGTGCGGTATTTCTTCCTGGTGAAACCGAACCAATTAACATCTGGCGGAACCCGGAGCAATGGAAAAGAGAACGACAACGCCAGTTTCCCGGTAGTGAACCCTTCTGGCAACTGATGGCAACCTTATTCAATGCCAGTTGGAAGTTCCAATCCCGTGACCCAGTGCTACCACCTCGGAATGTATGGGACTTGTGGCAACTAACCTCAGCAGTGCGTCCGGATACCTTAATTACCCTACCCTTTACCTTCATGACCGTAGCGGATGGGTTACGAGGATATGGCTTATATGACAATAAGCGTCTGAAAACCTTTCTGGATATGCAGCTCAAGCTTTATTCTCAAGTGGATGTTGATCAGACAGCACTGTTGTATGCTGCAACAGCCTTAGGAGTTTCTCAGGAACCCCAAGGGTTATTTCATCTCCAAGGTAGTATGCAAGTGTTAAGCGATCGCTTAGTAGAAGCCCTGGAAAAATGGGGGGGTAAGCTACTCATGCGCCACACCGTTGAAACCATTGAAACATCAGGTGGTAAAGCTACTGGTGTGAGGATTCGCAATCAGAAAACTGGGGAAGTTTGGACAGAACCAGCGGATGAAGTAGTTGCCAATGTTACGGTACAAAACCTAGTCAAATTATTAGGTAATAATCTACAGACATTCCCTGGAACCTCGATGGCAGGCTACTCGATGGCAGGCTATAAGTATCGAGTCGATAAGTTACCTTCACCATCCGGTGCGTTTGTCATCTATCTTGGGGTAGATAAACGCGCAATTCCTGATGGTTGTCCTCCCCATCTTCAGTTTCTCTATGACTACGATGGACCAATTGGCGAGAATAATTCCTTGTTTATTTCGGTGAGTAAGCCAGGAGATGGACGAGCACCAGAGGGAAAAGCTACCATTACTGCCTCATCCTTTACCGATGCTGCCATGTGGTGGCGGGGATCCCAGCAAGACTATGACCGCTTAAAGGAAGAGTATACAGAAAATGCGATCGCACGTCTTAGTCAATACTTTGATTTAACACCAGAGACCATCATTCACCAAGAAGCAGCAACCCCTCGCACCTTTGCCCGTTTTACTGCCAGAGAACAAGGCATTGTCGGAGGGATAGGGCAACGGATACCTACCTTTGGGCCCTTTGGCTTTGCTACTCGCACACCTTGCAAAAGTTTGTGGTTAGTAGGAGATTCAACTCATCCAGGAGAAGGAACAGCTGGGGTAAGTTATTCTGCCCTTACCGCTGTAAGGCAGATTGAGACATCATTTTGCTTATAGGGGTGCAAGCCAAGGGTCCCTAGCTTGGGTTATGGGGTAAAAGTCTAAAATGTCAAGATCCATGGGATCTGTTTTTTGCCAAACCAGCTGTGGAAGGCTACTAAAACCAACCCCAAAGAGTTAGGATTAATGACCCGACAGCCTCATGATCAATTTGCCAAACAGTATCTAACGGAGTTGTTAACACCTCACGGTCAGGTAGAAGTCAGCCGAGAACTAACCACTGAAGTTC
>NZ_JAAHHZ010000132.1:5434-15881 GCF_010672005.1 Moorena sp. SIO4A5
ACCAACCCCAAAGAGTTAGGATTAATGACCCGACAGCCTCATGATCAATTTGCCAAACAGTATCTAACGGAGTTGTTAACACCTCACGGTCAGGTAGAAGTCAGCCGAGAACTAACCACTGAAGTTCGTCAAGTGGATATTTGGTTTCTACCAACAGCTTCTGAATCCACAGCACCAAAGGAAATCGGATTGCTCGGTAAGATGGCATCAACCGCCTGTTTATTGGAACCGTTCCGCAATGCTACAGGAATCATGGCAGTGCGCAATTGCCTGTTGAAGTTGTTTGCTCTCTACAGTGACCTGCAGCGGAAAGCACGACGAGAGAAAAACCCGATCAGTGAAACTGATTTGCCCTGTTTATGGATTTTGTCCCCTTCCTGTTCAGCCCAGCTGTTGAAGGGCTTTGGTGCAAAACTTAGTGATTCCGGTGATTGGGTTGCAGGAGTTTACTTTTTGCCTGAGTGGTTCAACACAGCCCTGGTAGCCATTAACCAGCTACCGCTTACCGAAGAAACCCTCTGGTTAAGAATTTTGGGACGGGATAAGACTCAAAGCCAAGCCATTAATGAGTTGCTAGAACTACCGGTCGGACACCCCTTACGGGGTAACATCTTAGAGATTCTGGCCAACTGGCGCATCAAAATAGAGGAAAGCGAAGATTTAACTGAAAACGAGAGGGAGTTAATTATGAATTTATCACCAGCTTATTTGCGTTGGCGGGAAGAAACCTTAGAGCAAGGAAATTTAGAGGGACAGCGCCTGATGGTGGAAAATCTACTGGCAGGGCGGTTTGGCACTGTTGATAAAGAATTATCCCGAACCATTGAGCCTTTGATGCAGTTGCCGATCACAGAGCGTACTCAGGTGCTGCTTAACTTGTCTCGTCAGGAACTGTTGGAGAGGTTTGGAGACAGTCGATGGGATTGATGCTCTGACCTTTCAATGGTATGGCGGTGGTATTTCGACCTCAGTTCGATGTCATAAGTTCGGCTGGGGGGCTTTCCTTGCGCCCCTAGCTTGGGTTATGGGGTAAAAGTCTCAAATGTCAAGATCCATGGGATCTGTTTTTGGTCAGTTGATCGGTGAAAGGCTACTAACACCAACCCCAAAGAGTTAGGATTAATGACCCGACAGCCTCATGATCAATTTGCCAAACAGTATCTAACGGAGTTGTTAACACCTCACGGTCAGGTAGAAGTCAGCCGAGAACTAACCACTGAAGTTCGTCAAGTGGATATTTGGTTTCTACCAACAGCTTCTGAATCCACAGCACCAAAGGAAATCGGATTGCTCGGTAAGATGGCATCAACCGCCTGTTTATTGGAACCGTTCCGCAATGCTACAGGAATCATGGCAGTGCGCAATTGCCTGTTGAAGTTGTTTGCTCTCTACAGTGACCTACAGCGGAAAGCACGACGAGAGAAAAACCCGATCAGTGAAACTGATTTACCCTGTTTATGGATTTTGTCCCCGTCCTGTTCAGCCCAGCTGTTGAAGGGCTTTGGTGCAAAACTTAGTGATTCCGGTGATTGGGTTGCAGGAGTTTACTTTTTGCCTGAGTGGTTCAACACAGCTCTGGTAGCCATTAACCAGCTACCTGTTACCGAAGAAACCCTGTGGTTAAGAATTTTGGGACGGGATAAGACTCAAAGCCAAGCCATTAATGAGTTGCTGGCACTACCGGTCGGACACCCCTTACGGGGTAACATCTTAGAGATTCTGGCCAACTGGCGCATCAAAATAGAGGAAAGCGAAGATTTAACTGAAGACGAGAGGGAGTTAATTATGAATTTATCACCAGCTTATTTGCGTTGGCGGGAAGAAACCTTAGAGCAAGGAAGGGAACAAGGCAAGGAACAAGGCAATTTAGAGGGACAGCGCCTGATGGTGGAAAATCTACTGGCAGGGCGGTTTGGCACTGTTGATAAAGAATTATCCCGAACCATTGAGCCTTTAATGCAGTTGCCGATCACAGAGCGTACTCAGGTGCTGCTTAACTTGTCTCGTCAGGAACTGTTGGAGAGGTTTGGAGACAGTCGATTGGATTGATGCTCTGACCTTTCAATGGTATTGCGGTGGTATTCCCCTTATATTCCGGTATCACTAGGTCAAGACTGACGCAAAACTCGTCAGCAAACCTGCTTATCTCATAGGGGCGCACACCGTGCGCTCCTACTTGCGATTTTGATTTACGACTGCAGCTACCAGAACACTAGCTCAAAGCTAACGGCTGTTATAGCATTTCCAAATCAGATGTAAACGTGTATGGTCTTTTTTTCTTGTTCAATAACACTCTGTATCTCTTGCCCCTCTTGCCTTTTGCCTCTTGTATGCATGGCTTTTTCAGCAATTCGTGTGTTTACAACCCAAATAAAAACACCCTGAGCTGTTGGCGTAGCGTGCGCGTAGCCCATAGGCTGTTAGCTTCACTGACCTTATCCTGACCTGATATGGCAGCAAAAGTTTTTCTGAAAAACTGTCCGGAATTTACTTGGAAGGGAGAGAACATTAAATTGAAGGCAAGGAAAAATTAAAGTAATGACAACAAAGAGTTAATTAGAGTTAATTATGCATTGATCATCAGCTGATTTCGGTGGCTCTGAACCAATGTTACAACAGGTTGCTCCAAATGTGTGGGGGATTGTCTATCGGATTAAAATGCGATCGCTCTTTAACTCCACCTCCAACCTAGGAAATTTACTTTTATCCCATAAGCGATGCAGCGCGGTCTTGAGGGTTCCCCCCACTCGCTATTGCCGTGGTTTCCCCCACTCGCTATTGCCGTGGTTTCCCCCACTCGCTATTGAATCAAGACAAAGAGTTTTACTATTTACATCATCAAGGGTATAATTGATAGATTTTGATATCTTTTTTTATTAATTCAATAAAGAATTAAAGTTTTATTAAAATCTCCGACAATTAGTTTAACTATCCCATGAATTAGGCTACAGTTAAATTAAATCAAAAACCTAAAATTTTAACTAGTATTAGTCCCTATCAATTCTGATTTATTCATAACAGTATAAATGCTGTAATTCAATCTGATAAATACCAATATTCACAAACTATTCACACAATATTTAGACATTTAAATTGTGAATATAGGCTGATATTGAGATGCAGAAATGGGGAGATAGTAGGCCGGATTTTGCACAAGTGAATCGAGCTTAAATTTAAATGCCTATTTGCTTATAGCAACTATAAATAGGTGGCAAACTCTCACGCGGTCATTCTGACCGCAATACCAAGGAATTTGGGGTTATGAATTTTCACAACTCGTTTATAAACGGGCTTATCGACCAAAAAGAGAGCAAGCAATACTAGAGAAACTAGCTCACTACTAACTCCTCAAACTAATCAAGTTATGTATCTAATATACCATGACTTGACTAATTTCAGCAAGGGTCATGGCTAATCAACTATAGGAATCTGGGGAATTACTCTCAATCCATTAATTACAATATCAGATAATTCCCTCACTAGTTTTATATAACAGCAATAATTACTTGGAGAATAAAAAATCATGAGTTTGGATTGTACTATCTCAAAGTCTTCAATTGTAGTAGCAACTCAAGAGCAACTATCTTCTGATCTCGGAGGAGAGGCAATCATCCTCGACATGAAGTCCGGAGTGTATTATGGCTTGAATACAGTAGGTGCTAGCATCTGGAATCTGATCCAGGAACCGAAAACTTTAGACGAAATTCGGAATGCACTGCTAGCAGAATATGAGGTTGAGCCAGAAAAATGCGATCGCGATCTGTTGGCATTACTCCAAGAATTCGCAGCAGTTGGGCTAATTGAGGTAAAAGATGAAGCAGTTGCGTAAGTTCTTGCGCCTTACTAGTAGAGAACGTCAACTTGTAATTAACACGTTCATCTTACTAGGATTAATCAGACTAGGGCTATGGTTACTACCATTTCAGACATTGCGGCGACTGATAGCAAAAATCAGTCAGCCATCACTTCAAGCTCAAGGCGTAAACCAAACTAACCTAAGCAAAATTGTCGGAGCTGTTAATCTCAGCAGTCGCTACATGCCAGGTGGTGTTAAGTGTTTAGCTAGAGCATTAACCACACAAGTACTGATGAGTCGCTGTGGTTACTCCCCTCAACTCAGAATTGGAGTTGCCAAAGGGGAGGGAGGAAAATTAGAAGCTCATGCATGGGTGGAAAACCAGGGACAGGTTGTGATCGGCTATCTCAGAGACCTTTCACGGTTTACTCCACTACCATCGTTTAAAGGAGGGAAACTATGAGTGGCATTGTGGGGATTTACTACCTCGACCAGGAACCAATAGACCGGGAAAATATTGGGCAAATGTTAGATATCCTTGCCCACCGGGGACCAGACGGAGCAGATATCTGGTGCCAGGGGTCTGTTGGTCTCGGTCATCGGATGCTTTGGACTACCCCTGAATCGCTGCTGGAAAAGTTACCTCTAGTTAATCACTCCAGAGATCTAGTTATTACTGCTGATGCTCGGATTGATAATCGAGAGGAACTGATTGTTGCTCTAGAGTTGAACGACCTTCCAGCAGAAAAAATTACCGATAGCCAACTGATCTTAGCCGCTTATGAAAAATGGGGAGAGCATTGTCCAGAGAAACTATTAGGTGACTTTGCCTTCGCTATCTGGGATAAGCACAAGCAGATCCTCTTCTGTGCTAGAGACCATGTTGGGGTTAAGCCTTTCTATTACTATCACAAATCCGGTCAAGGGTTTATTTTTGCCTCCGAAATCAAAGCACTCTTCTGTTTACCCTTCGTACCAAAGCGTCTTAACGAAGTTAGGATGGCTGACTATGTCGCCCTGATGATGGAAGACAAAGTTATCACCACCTATGACAACATTCTGCGGCTTCCTCCTGCTCACACCATGGTCGTTAGTCAGTCAGGGATAGAGCTAAACTGTTACTGGTCTCTAGACCCCAATCGTGAGCTAATCTTAGACTCTGACGAAGCCTATGCTGAAGCATTTCGTGACATCTTTACCGAAGCAGTTCGTTGTCGTCTCCGTAGTGCTTTTCCCATTGGTTCTCACTTGAGCGGTGGATTAGATTCTTCCTCAATCACTTGTGTCGCCAGGAAACTACTAGCTGAAGCAGGAGATGCTCAACTCCACAGCTTCTCCAACATTTTTGACAAAGTGACTGAGTGTGATGAACGTCCCTTCATCAATGCCGTTTTAGAACAGGGTGGGCTGATTCCCCACTATGTCCATGCTGATCAGTTTGGTCCGCTGTCAGACGTTGACGAGATTTGGCAGTATGAAGACGAAGCCTTACTTGGTCCAAGTCATCATTATCCTTGGCGACTGAATCAAGCTGCTAAGCAAGCAGGGATGCGAATTGTTTTAGATGGTCTCGATGGCGATAATGTCGTGTTTCATGGTGTGTCTAGATTGACAGAACTAGCCCATCAAGGACAATGGGAAGCTTTTGTCCAGGAAGCTGAGGCATTTTCCGAAAATTTTGGTAACTCACCCCAAGCCCTGATTAAACACTACAGTATCCTACACCTAAAAACCCTCGCCAAGCAGTTACGGTGGATTGCCTTTGCTAAAGCTGTACATCAGATTCACAAGCGTTTTGGCATCTCCCGTAAGCACCTGTTGCTCAATCATGGACTCAAGGCGTTAGTTCCGGAAGCAATCAAGCAACTTTGGCGAAAGTGGCGCAGACAAGACAAGTCAGCTACTCCTGTTGCACCTTTAGTTAACCGCAACTTTGCTGAACGCATTGGTATTGATCAGCGTATCCAAGCACTCGATAAGTCAGATCAACCATCACTCACAGTCAGAGAAGACCACTGGCGTAATCTAAGCCAAGGTATATTTCCCCTCATTCTAGAGCAGCTCGACCGCTACAATGCTGCATTTTCCCTCGAAGCTCGTCATCCCTTTATGGATAAGCGGCTACTTGAATTCTGTCTAGCACTGCCTTCCGAGCAGAAACTCTACCAGGGATGG
This sequence comes from Moorena sp. SIO4A5, assembly GCF_010672005.1. Lineage (NCBI taxonomy): Bacteria > Bacillati > Cyanobacteriota > Cyanophyceae > Coleofasciculales > Coleofasciculaceae > Moorena > Moorena sp. SIO4A5. The sequence continues at coordinate 11,406 of NZ_JAAHHZ010000132.1, forward strand.
AGTCGGATGGTGTTGCGTCGTGGGATGGCAGATATTTTACCAAAAGCTGTCCAGTGGCGAGGAGGCAAAGCCCATATGGGTCCAAACTTTATTCACGGTCTGCTGACCCTAAATCGTCAGGTGTTCGACGACGTGATCTTGAATAAGCTTGAACTCATTGAAGGGTACGTTGACACAGACTTTCTGAGACAAGTTCATCGACGCATGACCTCAGGAGGCAGGGTGCGAGAAAAAGACTGCATGACAGTCTGGCAGGGAATCATCTTGGCCTTGTGGCTTGACCGCACCCAAGTGACACCCTAAGTCTAACTTGGCAGGGAATCTACTTGGGATTGTGGTTTGGGCACAACCAAGAAACACCGTAAGTCCAATTCAGGCTGTAACTACCTTAAATTACTATCAGCAAAAGGAAAGTAAAACCATGCTAAAAACTTACACTACACCAGAGATGATTGTTCACGGCACCATTGAGGAGCTCACCGAAATCAGTGGACCTGATCGCATTGCAGATGTCCTGATTTTTAATGGTGATTTGAATAATCCCGCAGCTATATCAGATGACTCAATCAGCCTAGACTGCGATAACAATGGTAATTGTGATCCGTTCAAACAATAGTAACACAACTACTACTGGTGATAGTGAGTAATTAGCGATGCAGCGCGGTCTTGGGGGTTTCCCCCATGAGCGACTGCATCAAGACAGTGAGTAATTAATAGTTTAACTCAGGGTGTGACTACCTTAAACCACAATAACTACAACAAAAGTAACACCATGCTAAAAACCTACACTACACCAGAAATGATTGTTCACGGTTCTATTGAGGAGCTCACCGAAATCAGTGGACCTGATCGGATGGCAGATGTCCTGATTTTCAATGGTGATTTGAATAATCCCGCAGCTGAATCCGATGACTCAAGCAGCCTAGACTGCGATAACAATGGTAATTGTTCTCCGTTCCAACTACCGTAACAGGATTACTACTGATGAGTAATCAATAGTTTAACTCAGGGTGTGACTACCTTAAACCACAATAAGTACAAGGAAAGTAACACCATGCTAAAAAGCTACACTACTCCAGAGATGATTGTTCACGGTTCTATTGAGGAGCTCACCGAAATCAATGGACCTGATCGGATTTCAGATGTGCTGATTTTCAATGGTGATTTGGCTAATCCCGCAGCTGAATCAAACGACTCACAGAGCCTAGACTGCAATAATGGTAATTGTGTTGAGTTTAAACAACCGTAACACAATTACTACTATTGATGCTGACTAATCAATAGTTCAAATCAGGGTGTAACTACCTTAAGCTACCGTCAGCAAAAGCAAAGTAACACCATGGAAAAGAGCTACGCTACACCAGAGATGATTGTTCACGGCACTATTGAGCAGCTCACCCAAATAACTGGAGTTAGTACTACGTTAGATGTGCTTATTTTCAATGGTGATTTGGCTAATCCCGCAGCTGAATCAGATGGCTCAAGCAGCCTAGACTGCGATAACAATAATAATTGTGATCCGTTCAAACTACAGTAATACGATTAGCACTGGTGATGGTAAGTACTGAATATGAGTAGCGCCATTACCAAGGGCGACAAAGGTATTATCTACTACTAAATTATCTACTACTAAATTATCTAGTACTAAATTATCTACTACTAGCAAGATCATCCCCCAACTCGTTAGTGCTGCAACACTGACTCAGCAGAAGGGTCTTGGCTAGAGTTAGGGGACGCCTTTTTTGCTATCAAGTTCTCCCATCAAGTTTAACCTGCTCCTAAGTATCAATCATGTACATCTATACGGCCTACAACCTTTGTATTCATTCAGAGATTCCCTTACCTGAGCTATTGGAATCTCATGGACCCCCTGATGTGATCATACGTTTAGGGAAATTGAGTCATCTTCCTCCAGAAACAGCCAATTGGAGCAACCGTGTCCTTGGGGAATTGCATGGCAAAGCAAAGGTTTTGATTGAAGATGGGCGAGAGATTACTATCGAACCTGTGACAGGAGTAGACCAGTCCAAGCTCAGCCCTAACATCCTTGGAGCTTGTATGTCTGTGGTGCTGCGACAGAGGGGATTGCTAGTACTCCATGCTAGCAGCATTGTGGTCAACAATCAAGCGATCGCATTCATGGGTGGGTCAGGTTGGGGTAAATCCACCTTGGCTGGAGCGTTTCATCGGAAGGGTTATCATATTATAACTGATGATGTCATGCCTGTCAACTTTGATGACGGCTATCCTTTGATTATTCCTAGCTTTCCTCAGATTAAACTTTGGCCATCAGCAGCGGATTCTCTAGGACACAATTCAAAGAACTTACCTCCTCTTTACCCAAACGCACCAAAGCTTTCCTACACATTCAGTGATGGGTTTCAACGCACTGCTGTACCCCTGAAGCGACTCTATGTATTGGCCAAGGGAGACCAACATCAGATTACCAAGCTAACGCCTCAACAAGCGTTCCCTGAACTAGTCCGTCATAGCCGTGATGTAGATGTGCTAATTGCTCGAGACTGTGTCAGTACTCATCTGCGTCAATGCGCCAATCTAATCAAGACTGTATCTATCTGTCGCTTCACCAGAAAGCCTAATCTAATGGAACTTCCTGATCTAGTGGCCTTGGTGGAGAAAGATATCGAAGAAATCACTACTTCTGATAGTAGTAAAAAAGATCGCATCAATAGTATACTTCTAACCTCTAAACCTTAACACAAAAAATGGGAGCAGGCAAAACTTTAAGAAAAAAAATCCAGCAAACATTACGCCTTTTGCCTGCACTGCGTCTAGTCTGGCAAAGCAGTCCCTTTTGGACAGTAGCTCGCGTAGGAATTTTGCTGGTTCAGGGGATATTACCTCTACTATCAATTTATCTTACAAAACTAATTATTGATACAGTAACTGACGGATTACTTAATACTGATAAACAAGCCGTATTTCGTGATGTTTTACTTTTCCTAATCTTAGCCGGTACAGTTACTATTGTCACTACTCTTTTGAACTCCTTAGCTGAAGTAGTCAATACTGCTCATTCTCAGCGGGTGACTGACTACATGCAAGGGATTATTCATGATAAATCCCTAGAAGCTGACTTAGAGTACTACGAAAATGCCCTATACTACGATACATTACAAAGAGCTCAACAAGAAGCGCCCTACCGACCGCCCCGAGTCCTAAATCGTCTCACACAGATAGCTCAAAATAGTATTTCCTTGTTGGCGATGGTGAGTTTATTACTCTCCCTCCATTGGGGAATTGCTGGGATTTTATTTATTGCTGCTATGCCCGCGATGGTAGTACGGGTAAAATACTCTCGGGTTATCTATCGTTGGCAGCGTAAAAAAACACCCATGGAACGGCAATCCATGTATTTGGGTTACATGCTAACCTCAGACCAGTTTGCTAAAGAAATTCGGTTGTTTGATTTAGGGGTTTTCTTTACTGACTGGTATCGTCGCATCCGAGAGCAACTATATAAGGAAAAAGTAGCCATTGCCACTGGACGCTCCTTTGCTAACTTTGGTGCTCAAGCCGTTGCCGGAATGTTAATTTTTTCTGTCTATGGCTTTATTGTCTATCAAACTGTCCATGGGGATTTGGGCTTAGGCGATTTAGTGCTGTATCACCAAGCGTTGCAGCGGGGACAAAATAATATTCGAGGGTTATTAACTAGTATATCTGGTCTTTATGAAGATAATTTATTCTTAGCTAACCTCTACGAATTTCTGGATCTAAAACCTAACGTTGTTGAACCAACTTATCCCAAACCAATTCCCCACTCCATGAGCCGTGGTATTGTTTTCGATCATGTTAGTTTCCAATACGGTACTACAACTCGTCAGGCACTTAAAAACATCAACCTCACGGTGCGACCAGGGGAAACTATAGCGCTAGTGGGAGAAAACGGTTCCGGTAAAACAACCTTAATTAAACTCTTGTGTCGTTTGTACGATCCAACCGCTGGCAGCATCACCATTGATGGGATTGATATCCGCAATTTTAAAATAGCTGACTTACGCCGCCAAATCAGTGTGATTTTCCAAGACTACGCTAAATATAATTTCACCGCTAAGGAAAATATCTGGTTAGCGGACATTGATTTACCACGAGATCACGAAACTATTATTGATGCTGCTCGTCGTTCTGGTGCTGATGATGTTATCACTAGTTTGCCCCAAGGGTATAATACCATGCTGGGCAAATTGTTTGACCAAGGGGAAGAACTTAGTATTGGTCAATGGCAGAAAATAGCCTTAGCACGAGCTTTTCTACGAGACTCTCAGGTTATTGTATTAGATGAGCCTACCTCTGCTATGGATCCTAAGGCAGAATACGAGGTGTTTATGAAATTCCGCGAACTGATCGAAGATCAAGCTGCTATTCTGATCACCCATCGCTTATCTACTGTAAAAATGGCTGACCGGATCTATGTGATGGACCAAGGTTCAATTGTAGAAAGCGGTACCCATG
>NZ_JAAHHZ010000133.1:0-15639 GCF_010672005.1 Moorena sp. SIO4A5
GTCTTTTTCACGCGCGTTATCGCTGTTCCAAGGCGTCACAACTCAGGTGGGGCTTCAGGGTCAACCTTTTGGGCATAAAACTTACCATGCTCTGTCTTAACAGTAAGTATACACCCGGATTTGATATAATCTCTCCCCTGGACGACTCACATGCCCGAATTGACTGGGGTTTGAGCTGGCTAGCACCACGCTCGTATTAATCTGGGTTTAATGCTTATATAGTAAGCATTCTAGCATTTTTAATAAAATCCCCCAGCAACACTGTCAACCTGCGGAATGTGGGTTATAAGATTTTTCATCGTCGCTGCCATTACAGTGCTGATGAAGTTAGGTGGGCTTCTAGGAAAATACTTGAATGCCTCTACAGTTTGAGAATTTTGTGACCAGGCTCGTGAGTTAAATGTTGTGTTAGTAACTGGGGAGAAATTTCTCTACAGGTCAGCTCGGCTCAAAACATCTTTGTAGAATTTAACGATAGTTTCTGCCATGAGTTTGGAATGCCAAGATTTTTCGTACACAGCTCTTGCCTTTTTGCCAGCATGCAGTAAATGTTCTCGATTATAGGCAATACATTTGATTGCATTCGCCAATGCTCTGGAATCTCCTTTTTCGACCAGCATGGCCCAATCGCCATCATTGACAAGTTCTGGTATACCGCCCACATTCGTTGCAATGAAGGTGCGACCTGATGCCATAATCTCGAGCAACGAAAGGGGAAGGCCTTCAAGCAAAGACGGCAAAACAAATAAGCTACACTGCTCGATCGCTTCATAGATATCCTCAACATAGCCATGTAAAATCACCGAATTCTCCAGCTCAAAGGCACGAATGAGAGACTCGACTCGGTAACGCTCTTGTCCATCACCGTATAAATGGAGCGTTATCTGAGAGTTTTCAGCCTTGAGCATTGCCATTGCTGCTAATAGGAATTCTAACCCTTTTTCCTCAGACAAACGGCTGATACAACCAATATGGTTAAATGCAGTCTCTGCAATTGGACTCATAAAGGTTTCCCAGGATCTATTCTGGGGAGGTAAAAAGGAGGGAATCACATGTAGAGGCTTGTTTTTGTCACGTAAACGCCAAATGTTACTTGCTGCCTGATAAGACATGGCAATCACACCCTGAACGTTCTGCAACACATATTGTTCATCTTTGCCCATCCACCAAACTGAGGGAGAAGCATTGGTGGTTTCTGTAACTACAATCGGAATGTTGTTATGCGCTGTATCTGTTGTATGTTGCACCCAGGCACAAGCTAAGGACTCCACCGGAATAAAGTGAAGGATGTCCCATGACTGTTGTACTAATAACGCTTGGAGAGTATTGAGTTTTTTGTCTAGGGAACCCTCGACATCTAAAGAAATAAAACGAATGTTTTGCTGTTGTAATTGTGCTGTAAAGCTAGGGTGAATGGTTCCTTCCGCGATCATAACCGTCACCTGGTGTCCCAACAGGTCTAAAGCCAGTGCAGTGGCCATGGTTAGGACCTCCGATCCTCCCATATGCTCGAGCCATTGAGTCACAATTACGATGTTCATGGATTGCCAATATTCATAGGTACACTTCTATGTACCTAGTGTACTAATTAGTTTGCAATGCTAATTGATTAAAGCGTCAGGTCTTCTGACGCCAAATACGTTCCACAGCCGTTCCGGCTACAATGCGCTGAGCATGAAACTTAACCCGCTCAAGATCTTCGGAAGAGACTTGTGAGGAATATAGTTGTAAATTTTGGAGCTTTTCTTCAAGGTGTTGACAGATGTCAATCATTTCTAACTCAGCAGCACCTAAGGTTTGCTGAACCCAGGTTTCAATTGTACTGAGTTCTTCAAACCCCGTATAGGGAACATCTTCATAAAAAATCTTTTCCAGCGAAGAAGTGGCTGACCATAACAAAACAGCTTTCTGCAGAATGATGTGATCGATATGGTTGCCAATTCCCAGAGGAACCCAAAGGCGTGTTACACCAGTTTGCGTGTTTAAAAAGGACTGAATAGCTTGAATACTTGCTTCCGCATCGGGATCCTGACGATAATCAGTTACAGTAAAGATTGTATCCAGGTTAGTATAACCCCGAAGTGTCACATCCTTAAGACCGATGCCCTCATGCTGAAGCCCTAACTTATTCGCGTAGGCGATATCCTCTGCATATCGAATATTGCAAATAACGGCCTCGGAGGATCCTGATTCCACACTATAGGGCGCATAAATGCTCTTTTGAAAAACAGTCACAAGCTTAGGTTCGTGACAATATCCTTTCAGCAGAAGACCACCAATCGAATAAGCAACATCATCAGCGTGGGCTGAGAGAAGTAAGTCCATACACGTATTTGAAGTTTTTCAACTACACTGTGCAAAATTCTAAAGACATCCCTGAGGTAAAGCTGGCTGGCTGCATGGGATGAAGACGCTTGTACACAGATACCAACCTTAGACCGACGTCTAAAGCAATCTTTTCTAGTTCTTCTTGATGGTACAATCGCTGTCGGAGTGTACGATAGACTGTGCGCTCAACTGTCCCATCAGGTGCAATCCATTCAAATATTTGGTTACTTGTCATGATTTGTCTATGGGGATCGTAATCTTCAGCTGAGCGCATGGCAACAGAGCGATTCCCAGAAGGGGTTGATACTTGATGAACAATCCCAAAAAAAAGCATTGGTTTAGCTCCGGCTTGGCTAGCTTTGGCCAGTCGTTCTTGACTGCGACCACGTAAATCTGTCATAAAACGTCCTCCTAGCTTAAGGCTAAGGGCAATATTCTTAAGGGCACTCCGTAAACTAGATTTGTCCAGAAAATGGGTTAGAAAGTCATCGACTGCGATCGCAACATCAACCTTCTTCCCATAGGAAGATGTCACAATATCCAGGGAACTGAGATGTAGATTATCTTGCAGGCTAGAGTGTCCTTCCTGGCTGAAACTTTTTAACTTGTCCTGGAAGAAAGAAATCATCTCTGGCGAGCAATCAACTGCGTGGACCTCATAATTACATTGAGCCAGAGGAATTGCTAAGCGACCTGTCCCACAACCAATATCTAAGATACGATGCTCTCCAGATTTCAGCGCCGACTGATAGTATTCAACCGTATCACCGCTATCAGCATCTCCAGAAGCAGAATCCAGTAATACTGGTTCGTAAAAGAGATGTTCCCAGGGACAGCAATATTTTTCCTGCATTGATTGCATCTCCTAAAGTTGTACTCGGTATTCTGACCAGTTCGGATCGATCATATCCTCTAGGTCCATATAGCGACGGTTGTAGCACCAATTACAATCACCACAGATTGCAATTTCCTGTCCCTGATTGAAGCGTGCCAAGTGCTCTTTCCTCAGTTGAACCATCTCGGGACCATTCCAGAAATCTTCGAAGCTTCCCTCACTCCAATTTGCAAATGTGAACTCTTCCACCCCATTAAGGTGATCACAAAATCCCATGCGTCCTCGACTATTGACATAAAGGTATTGCCAAGGATGAATACACAATTTTCTAACCGCTGGCTCATACACTTGTTCTTCAATCAATGAGGCAGAAAGTTCAATACGAGCCCCTGTTTCCTCAACTAGGGTTTTCAAAGCAGCTGTTTCTGCTTTCACGGTTTGGATATGGTACTTCAGATGATTTGGATCGCCATCACTGGTTTTCAAGGGCTCCAGCTTAAAACGGTCAATCCCAAGGTCGAGACCGATGTGAACAATATTCTTGATATCCAGCAAGTTCATACCACTGGCAGTAATGCAGAAATAAACTTGCTGCTTTGGATCTAACCCCGAAGTTTCTGCTGCTCGGATGATCTGGCGAACATTTGCCAACATTTTTTCTAGTTTTGCTCCTACTCGCAGCTGTTCATAGAGTTCGGGATCCGCTGCATCAATGGAAACACCAACAATCACCCCCGCTTCTCCAAGCTTCTGCCACAGGTGGGGTTTATTTACTGTTGCATTAGTGATCAATTTTTTCTGCAGTGGAAACCGCATAGCATAATCGAGATATGCCTCGAAATTAGGTAGTAGTGTACTTTCACCCCAACCGCGCAAATCGACAAAGCGGGCATGAGGAAAAAGTGCATCTGCAATCTCTTTGAACACCTCTAGCGACAGAACATCACCCGCAACGGCTGATTGTCGACACATGGGACAGAGAAGATTACACCGATCAGTTAATTCAATGTAAAGTCCCTGTGGATAATCGCTACAGTGAGCTGAAACTATTTGTGTTTGAGAATTGTTTTCGATTGTTTTGCTGATGGATAACATAAATTATCTCCTCAAAAAATGATACTAATTAATATGGAAAAGCCTTCTAACAGCCCTACAGTCATGACTTAGGCATCATTTGAATCCTCCAAAAGCGATATCCGGGAGGATGAAAGCAAATTAGAACAAACATAATTGACCTGATCTAATGTCATCGTTGGATACAGAGGAAGGGTTATCACCCTTTGAGAAAACGCCTTACTTTTTTCGACTCCAGAAGCTTCTAAATGTCCAAAAGCAGTAAAATTAGTAATGCAGGGATAATGTAGACTGGTTTGGATGCCTGCAAGCTTCAAGTCTTGAACAACACGTTCACGTGTACGTTGATCGGGTGCGACAATTGGCATTAAATGATAAGCTGAGTCACCAGAGAAATGGCGGAAAGGAATTATCCAATTAGACAATGAATCCAGCTGACTATAATAGGCATTCACGATTTCCTGTCGTCGATGATTATTGCTCTCTAGCTTTTGAAGTTGTGTGCGTCCTAAGGCAGCTCTGATTTCATCAAAACGATAGTTAAAACCATGTAGAACTACATCGTAAGATCGGGCGTGTCCCTTGTGGCGTTCCCAGGTTAGCGTAGTCATTCCGTGGGAGCGCAATAAGCGAACACGCTTGGCCAAATCGTCTTGATCGGTTGTGATGAGCCCTCCTTCTCCTGTCGCCAGGTTTTTATTACTAAAGAACGAGAAACAGGCAATATCTCCCAGTTGTCCCACTCGATGACCGTGAGGAAACCGAGCTTGTGAGTCCAGGTAGCGAGCACCCACTGCATGGCAAGCATCCTCAATCACGGCTAAATCATGGCGTTCACAGAGGGCTCGAAGGTCAGCCATGCGACAGGGATATCCTCCATAGTGCATAACGACAATTGCCTTTGTTTGCTGCGTAATTCGATGTTCAACATCTGTGATATCAAGGGTTGGTTCATCCAGGCTAATGATATCTGCAAAAATGGGGCGAACACCCACTGCAATAGCCGTGTTAGCCGCAGCAACAAAATTAAGCGCAGGTTGAATAACTTCGTCTTCTTTTCCTAATCCCAAAGCCAGGTAAGCGAGTTGCAGGGCAGCGGTACCACTCGAAACGGCGATCGCGTGCTTAACTCCCAAAAACGATGAAAACTCTTCCTCAAAAACTTTGACTTCTGGCCCCATAGACAGCCATTGCCGCTGGAGAACTCGCTGAATAGCCTTTTCTTCTTCTACTCCGTAATCCAAATCGCTGAGGGGAACTTTCCAGTTAGACAAGGTCAAATTCCTCCCGTTTCTCAGCAAATAAATCTTGGGCTTTTGCATAGTCATCGGGCCGACCAATATCTAGCCAAAGGCAATTGGCAGGATAAGCACAGACTTGCTCGCCTTCCTCTATTAGCCGTAAAACTAAGTCTGGGAGATCGAGGTATTTGCCATACTCAATATATTTAAGGACACGGGGCTCATAGGCATAGATCCCCATGCTGACCGGATAAGAGGTCTCTGGCTTTTCGATGTAGTCAATCACTTGATGGTGGTCATTCAGCTTCAAGACACCCAAATCAATCTTGACATTCCGAGTATAGCAGGCGATCGTAAGTGCCGCATTCTTATCTCGATGAAACTGAATAAGATGGTTAAAATTTAAATCAGTGAGTAAATCACCATTCATGACCAAAAATGTTTGGTCAAGATTTGGAATGAAGGATAACGAGCCTGCAGTTCCCGTTGGCTCTTCCTCTTCAACAAAATCCAGGTTTATTTTTTCTACCAAGCTATGTCGATGATCAAAGTAAGCCTTCACCAACTCTGCTAAATGGCCCAATGTTAGGGTAATGTTGGTAATGCCATAGCGAAGCAGACGGCGGATGAGAATTTCTATAATCGGAACATCACCTAGTGGAACTAAAGGTTTAGGAAAATTGACTGTAAAGGGCTTAAGGCGCGTGCCTTTTCCTCCAGCTAAAATGACAGCCTTCATTCCTGCGGTAAGATGGTGATCGGTACTTGAGCCAGACCCTTTCATACTACCTCTCAGACAACATAGTCTTGATTTCGATATTGAGCTTGGTGCTGTTTCATATATTCAGCAACCTGTAATAGTCCTGCTTCCAAAGACACCTGAGGCTGCCATCCTAATCGCTGTTTTGCATTTGAAGCATCACACAAAAGTAGATCAACTTCACTTTGCTTGGGACGTTGCCGTTCAGCCGTACTTATAATCTCAGCATGACTGTTTACGACCTTTAAGCAAGTATGGGCAATTTCTGCCACGCTCACTGCATTACCCTGTCCAAAATGGATAGTTTCTCCCTCGATACCTGATGCTTCTGATGCCAATAAGAAGGCTCTCGCAGTGTCCAATACAAAGGTTAAGTCTCGCTTGGGCGTTAAATTTCCTAAACGAATTGTGTTCGTTCCTGCCATAGCCTGAGACAGCACCGTTGGAATAATAGCCCGCGCTGACTGCCGAGGACCATAGGTGTTAAATGGTCGTAGGGTAACGACAGGCAAGTCATAAGTGCAAAAGAAAGATTCCGCAAGTTTATCAGCTGCAATCTTACTCGCAGCATAAGGAGATTGAGCCTGTAAAGGATGATCCTCCCTCATCGGTGTATAGAGGGCAGTACCGTACACTTCACTAGTTGAAGTAATAATAACCCGACGCACTGTTTTTTGTCGGCAGGCTTGCAAGATATTCAAAGTTCCACCTGTATTGGTTGCAAGATAAGAAGCAGGAGCGTGATAGGAATAGGGAATTCCGATCAATGCTGCCAGATGGAAAACAACCTCGCAATTTGCAACCAGATCTGTCACGAAGTAGGGATCGGTAATATCGCCTAGACAAACCTCTAGATTTTCTCGTAACTGAGGCTGAATGTCTTGAAGATGTCCCCAGCTGCCTTGACTATTGTAACGAACCAAAGCTCTGACTTGATGCCCATTCTGAAGCAACATCTCAACAAGATGGCTAGCAATAAATCCACCTGCACCCGTTACTAAAACTGTCATAGCTACTCTTTAGAAATTAGGTTAATCTAGAGATTAGAAGCTGAAATAGCGTCGATGATTTCATCAGGAGAGTCTGCAAGCAGCGAAGCATGCAAAATATATTTAACTGCATCCAGAAGATCAGACGCTAAATACGAAACTTCTGCAGCATTTGTCCATTCAGGTCGATAGAGATTAGATTGAATTAAACAACTTCCTTTGCAGCCAGCGTTGGCCCCTGCTAAAACGTCACTAATTGAATCTCCAATCATCCAACTTTGTGAAATTGAGAGCCCCATTTCTTGCGCAGCCCGCAGTAGCATGCCTGGCCCAGGTTTGCGGTCAATGTGCTCGATCTGCGTCAGGTCTGAAGTTTGAGGAACATGGGGACAGTAATAAATAGCATCAATGCCAATCCCTTGGTCGTGAAGTAGCATCTCCAGTCTGGCATGAATAGATTCTAAGCCCTTCAGACTTAACATCCCCCTTCCTACAACAGATTGATTCGTGACTACGACGCAAGCAAACCCAGCTTCTCGTAGCAAAGATAGTGCAGAAACAGCAGTGGGCTCTAACTCTACATCCTCAGGATTGCAGAGATGGTGAACATGCTTGATCAATGTGCCATCCCGGTCTAAGAAGATCGCTGGCTTAAGTTTTAACTGAGTTGCCATAAGAAGAATTGACCCTAAACATCAATCTTATCTTCAAATAATCCACAAATCTTCTGGCTAAACATATGTCCTAAAACGAGCTGAACATCTTCGATAACACCATAATTATTAGAGGGAATCGTAAGGTTCAAATCAGCCATTGAAGCAACTTTACCACCACCAAACCCGGTGATCGATATCGTTTTGATACTGAGATCTTGAGCAGTTGCACAGGCTTCTAAAATGTCAGGCGAATTACCTGAGGCCGTTAGCATCAATAAAAGGTCACCCGGATTGCCTGTTTCCTTAACCTGAAAACTAAAGATCTTTCGGAAATCAAAGTCATTGCCAAGTGCAGTAATAATCGATGGAGAGCCTGCCAAATTGAGAACTCGCAGCCGTGATTGATAGGTGCGAAAAGCACTAGTTAAGTCACAGTGATAATGGGATGCATTACTGGCACTGCCACCATTCCCAATGAGCAAAACCTGTGCCTGTCGTAATCCAACATCTGCAATGAGATGGGCGATCGCTTCAACCGTATCAAAATCCAAATTAGCGAGTACATCACTGAGTGTTTTAGCATATTTCCTTGGATTTTCAATTATCTGTCGAGGCCGATATTTGCTCTTTTTTATTGATGTAACAGGACTCATGATTTTAATATTTATTTTACAAGACTGCATTTATATTTCGAGTCAAAAAAATTGGGAAAAATCTTGACGAAACTGGTCTAGTCGGCTCGGGGTACCAATGTCATAAAAACGATGTTTACTCATAAAGGTTTGCATTGTTCCAGCGGATGCGAAATCTGGAAAAATATCTTCTTCTAAGCTAGCTGGAATTTTATTGGGAAAGTTATCTATATGGTTAAGATGTAAGACTAAAGCCCCTGCATCAACATATTCAAGTTTCAGATCGGGTCTATCTTTAATGTATTGCTGGAGAAATCCATCAGGGCTGACTCGAACATTATTGGGAACCGGCAGTTCACCTTGATTTGGATAGATTGTCATGATGGCTGTTTGATCGTACTGCTGAGAATGTTGAAACATCAGCGAGTAGTCACACGGCAGAAAAGAGTCACCGTAGACAACAACAAATACATCATTCAACTTTTCATAGGCATTGGATAAGCAGCCTGCTGTCCCTAATGGCATTGTTTCGACACTATATTCAATCTCAACATTCCACTTATGGCCATTACCAAAGTAATCTTTCACTTGTTCCCAGCGATAGCCAAGTAATAGCAAGATTGACCGAATGCCCTGTCGCTGTAGATACTGAATTTGGTACTCCAAGAAAGGATGTTCTTCAACTGGAGCCATAACCTTTGGCAAAGTATCTGTAAGAGGAGCAAGACGCGTTCCTCTTCCTCCTGCGAGAATAACAGCCTGATCAAACATGATTAGGCCTCCTGCATTGCTTTTGTTGAGACAGAACTGTGTGTTTGAGAAAATACATCAATATCTCTACGGGCTCGCTCTATCGCCGTGAGTATCTCAGCCTCATTAACACAGACTAAAGGTTTTTCATGAGTCATCGCAACCAGACCAATCGACCGCAATAAAACAAAGGGATGTTGTTCTAAACCTGAACTGAGATAGCCATGTTTGTTGTCCTTCCGGATCAGTTGGAGGGTTTTGTCAAAATCGAGGGTCTGTGGAAATTGAATCTTCGGATTAGCACCATGGAGTAGACGGTAGTGTAACCAATACTCCTCTTCACTTAACCATTCTCGATTTAAGGAGATGGCAGAAGCTACTAACATTCCTAATCCAACAGCAATCCCATGGGATAATTCACTGTGCTGGACCTCTAAAGCGTGACCCACCGTATGGCCATACTCCAGGGAAATCCCTATTCCCTTTTCATAAGGATCGATAAGAAGTAGCTTCTGTTTTGCCTTTATCCCGAGCAAAACTAATTGAATCCACGTGGAATCATTAGCTGGCTGCCTAATCAAGGAGACCAGCTTTTCTGTTTGTTCAGCATCAAAAACAAGGCAATTTTTGATTAGTTCATTGATGCCAGCAATAAGTTCTTTTTCAGGCAAAGTCTTCAAGAAATTGACAGAGACAAAACTAGCTTCAGGTAAGTAGTACATGCCAAACAGGTTCTTCCCACGCTGACCATTTACGGCCTGTTTGAGTGATAAAATTGAATCTGACATGGCCAGGAAGGTTGTTGGCATATGAACCATAGAAATGCCTCGGTAAAGCAGGCCTGCAACCATCCCAGCAATATTCCCTGCAAGCCCGCCTCCAAGGGCAATCACGATACTGCGGCGAGTTACCCCCGCTGCAATCGCCTCTTCTAAGAGACGATTAACTTGATCTAAGGTCTTTAATTTCTCAGAGGGTTTGACCAGCGCTTTACGCACTGAAAAATTAGAACAATATCGTGATTCAATGACAGTTCCATACAGTTCCCAAACACGATCATCTGCGATAAAAAATATTTGATCAGGATTCTTTTGTTGGCAAAACTTAATGCACTCATGATGTACATCTTGACCAATCAGGATGGGCATGTTGCGCTCGCCAAAGTTGAAGCAAACTTCAAGAAATTTGCTGCTTTTTAGCTGCTCACTAAAGTTCGGGGAAAGCAAAGTTTTCATAATTTCTAATTTATCCCAGAATAGATTTTGTGAAGTGCCGCTGCAATCATATCCATATCCTCACGGGGTGACAATAAAACAGAGTGGTGTAACAGTAATGTTTTTTCATGTACTTCTTCTGAAGAAGGAAGATGAAAACGTTTTTTGTCAACTAAACTTTTCACTGACTCTGACTGCTGAACCCAAGCTTTTTTCTCAGGAACGTACAGTGGATGACGTGATAGAGGAACATATGGTTGATGTACCCATGTTCCAAGCTCTGCTGAGAGTGCTTCCCCAACCCAGGCAACGGTTTTTCCCCGTAAAAATGTCTCATTTAAGAAAAAAGCAAAATGGTAATAGACTTCCTCATCATCTGGTTCGTGATAAGACGGAATAGAAATACCAGGCAATTGTTGTAAGAGCTGGGCAAGATAAGCTGCATTGCTTCTTCTCTGTTCATTTTGGGCTTTAAGCTTTTTAAGCTGGATCGTTAAGATTGCAAGCTGAATATCAGAAAGACATCGATTACGTCCACTAAGGACGTGGCCAGATTCCAGCAACTCTGTTCGTCCTAAAGTACGACCATCTTCGCCTGCTAAGAAACGTCCATCTGTACGAAAGCGATAAATTCTCTCGGCTAGGTCATCATCATTCGTGACGCAGCATCCTCCCTCCCCTGCAGTCAAAGGCTTACCCTGTTGCATGCTAAATGCTCCAACTTGACCGAGTGTACCCACGCACTTACCTTTCCAGCGTGCGCCATGGGACTGGGCGCAGTCTTCTATAATTGTTAAACCATGCTCTTTAGCAATCTGACATAGTGCCGACATATTGGCAATACGACTGTAGAGATGAACTACCAAAATTGCCTTAGTCTTAGAAGTAATCAGCTGCTTCACTGATTTGGGATCAAGACACATGGTCTTTGGATCAACATCAGCTAACACAGGAATCGCTTGCTGAGCCAGAACAGAATATGGACAAGCCACCCAAGTAAGCCCAGGCACAATGACTTCGTCCATCGGCTTAACATCACAAGCTTCCATCGCTAGCTCTAAAGCTGATGTCCCATGATCAGTTGGAATACAGTACTTAGCGCCCAGAAAGCTGCTAAATGCAGAAGCAAATATCTGTTCTTGTAAAGGTTTACCATTAGAGAATCCGCTGATGGTCCAACGCCCACTGCGTAATACTTTAATAACTTCCGATTCAGTTTCTGCATCGGATTGAGGCCATTTGGGCCACTGCCTTTCGAAGATAGGGGTTCCTCCATCAATGGCTAACCTGCTAATTTGACGAACTATCATATCGAATATCGATAATTGTCATCTGAATTGGAAACTCCACCCAAATAGTATTTAACAGTAGCTTGTTGACTGCAAGCAAACCGAAAATCAATATTTAAGATTTTCTTTAGAATCTTGTCATCTTCTCCTACCTGATTATCCAGCTCTTCTTGAGTGAATTCTGCATTAAAGCCAATACGCAGCAGTGATTTAGTCCTGAACAACCACTCATTCATATCTACCGTTGCTACATTTCGAGGATCGTCTGAAACTCGAGGACCATCATACACAACAGCATCTCCCAAACGGATAACTTCGTTGTCTACACACCATTTATAGAGAAGAGTTGCAGTCTTTGGATCTGCATGCCAGGGATAATAATCCCCTTCAAAAAGAGAACCGTCAGGGTGGAGTAGAATCCTCCAAGAGTAGGCAGCATCTAGTTGCTGCTCTTGAATACAGTGCAACAAACTACTTAGATGATTAGGCAAAAACTCATTATCGTCATCTAGAAAACAGACAAAAGGTTCCTGGATTTTTTCTAGGGCAGACTGACGTAGTTTAGCCATGCGAGGAGAGGAGTGCTCGTGGTAGGGTACATCTTCAATGGCTACCCACCTGACAAGATCTTTGATTGGTTTGAGTACTGGGCTAGTTTTTAACTCATTAACTCGTTCTGAAAAGACATAATGTATTGTAGGTACTTGCTGTAGTCTGACGCTATTGATGCAGCGCTCTAATTCTCTGTCTCGATCTACACAAAATGTAATAACGGCTACAGTTAACATGTAGTACAGCCCTTTTTAGATGCGAATAAAGCGACGTAAGCATAGTTGCCAAGAAGCTAGACCTATCCTAGATCTGTATGCGTTTAAACCCTCTAACTTTAAATATTTCGTTAGATTTCTTGAATTCGCCAATACTGTGACCATTTATGCAACTTTCTCCTGGGGGGGTGATATCATGTCCGGTTAAATACTTATACTAAGCGTCGAAAGCAAGGCAGAGGGCAGAAGGCAGAAGGCAGAAGTAAAAAAGTAAGGTTTCAAGGGTAATGGTTTTTTATAACTAATTATCCGAACATAATATGATATGCAAGCTGAAATCCTTACTGGGTAATAATTTCAGCCCATAAGTTACAAAAAGATACATTCTGTTTTGGGCGCTCCTTTGGACGTAGTTATAATGGTTTGAGCTTCCAGAAAATGAATCGAGAGTTAATTTCCGACTGTATCTTCCCTGAGTTCATTGGCCTCAAAGCCTTATATAGCAAGCTTTTAATGGATAATTTCACCCCCTCAGCTAATCAAGACTTATTGGCTGAACTACCAGGGCAACAGAACATACTATTATCAGCTCAAACCAGGCCAAGGTTATACTCAACAAACCTATGTAACTCATCCTTGGGTAATTACAGATAATCAACACAACTGTCTCGGAGTTTATTACCTTGACGGACAAGCACGTACCGTCAACTATTCCAGCTAGTTTTTGTGCTCAGCTGAGTTAGAGCCCTTTAAACCCTGGATTGATCTAGCTAAGCGCTTTGCGCTCAGCTAGAAAAGCTTTATCTGGAGACAAAAAATTTAAAGCTAACCACCAATGGCGTTATTAGTACACGCCAGGATTAACGCGATCGTCGCCCGCATTATAAACTTCTGAGGTCTTAGTCACGGTAAAATTACCTTTATCAATTTCCTTTTGTAACTTTTTCTTCTGCTTTGCGCTGAGTCCCTTAATGTTCAGAACATCTTCTACTGACTCGTAGGGAGCATTATCAGCAATCTTACGAGCCAAGTTTGGGTAGAATCCGCGATATTTGCGAAACTTACGCAAAGGAGTATTGTTCAGGTCAGTCTTCTTACCAAACTCGGTGGCTAACTTGCGATCAGCCGCATTGCTCCGGGAACGAGCGATTAAAGCGGTAGATGAGGGCAACGTTAAGTTATTTAAAGAAAATGTGTCTGCTGAAGACATAGGGGAAGCGATCGCATTTTGGGGTAAACCTAAGCACCCCAAGCTAAGCACTAAGAGGCATAACACTGCCAGATGAACCAATTTTTTCATCATAAAACTCCTTACTTACACAACACAGCACTAAGAGAAATTAATCTCTGTGGGTTTAGTTTAATTTTTGTTTCTCATCATCTCATAATATCGAAGTCCAGACACAAGACCTAAACTTTTTCGAGAAGACGATTCCCACCCTAGTTCATTGACAAATGTTGCTTTGTAAGCTATGAGCTATGAGCTATCAGCTATCAGCTATGAGCTATCAGCTATCAGCGTGTCGCGTATCAGCTATCAGTTATCAGCTTAAGCGCTACGCCCACGCTACGGGAACAGCTAAAGGCCTTGGCCTATGGCCACGCTTTGCGAATGGCTGACCGCTGACCGCTGACCGCTGACCGCTGACCGCTGACCGCTGACCACTGACCGCTGACCGCTGACCGCTGACCGCTGACCGCTGACCGCTGACCGCTGACCGCTGACCGCTGACCGCTGACCGCTGACCACTGAATAACGAATTCCTAAGCAAATCCTAAAATAGATCTAAAAGCTGAGGGATAAACCTGACTTTTGTGGGACGATAACTATCCTGAGAAGAACAAATAGCAACAGGATTTAGCCATGACTCTACGATTGGGGGATACCGTACCCGACTTTACTCAGAATTCTAGCGAAGGTGAGATTAATTTGTATGAATGGGCAGGAGATAGCTGGGTAGTGCTGTTTTCTCACCCAGCCGACTTCACCCCAGTTTGCACCACCGAGTTAGGTATGGTTGCTAAACTCAAGCCCGAATTTGAGAAGCGCAATGTTAAAGTGCTAGCCTTGAGCGTGGATGATGTTGACTCCCACAAAGGCTGGATTGGAGATATCAACGAAACCCAGACAACAACGGTCAACTACCCGATTTTGGCGGATCCAGATAAAAAGGTGTCTGACCTTTACGATATGATCCACCCCAACGCTGACAATACCCTAACCGTACGCTCTGTTTTCGTCATCGACTCACAGAAGAAATTGCGGTTGGTTTTAACTTACCCTGCTAGCACCGGTCGTAACTTTGACGAAATCCTGCGAGTGATTGACTCCCTACAGTTGACCGATGACTATAAAGTCGCTACTCCTGTTAACTGGAAAGACGGGGATGACTGCGTTATTGTACCATCCATCAAAGATCCAGAAGAGTTGAAGGAACGGTTTCCCAAAGGATATGAGGTAATTAAGCCCTATCTGCGGATGACACCCCAACCTAACAAGTAATATCAAGTCTGGTTGAATACCCATAATAAAAGTGTGGGGAGATGGGGAGATGGGGAGATGGGGAGATGGGGGAGATTTTTATTAAGGGTAATTATCCTGACATGATATAAAATAATTATCAGGTCTGAAGGATGAAGGATTAAGGATTCTTCATCCTTCATTCTTAATTCTTCATTCTTAATTCTTCATTCTTCATTTTTAATTCTTAATTCTTCATTCTTTATAATTTGTAATTTAAACTTGATTGAAATGGATATCAAAGCAGATTTTGTTGATACAGTTGGGAATACACCACTGATTCGGTTAAACAGCTTTAGCGAAGAGACGGGTTGTGAAATCCTAGGGAAAGCGGAGTTTCTCAATCCAGGAGGTTCTGTAAAAGACCGAGCTGCCCTCTATATTATTAAAGATGCAGAAGAAAAAGGCTTACTCAAGCCTGGGGGTACAGTTGTTGAAGGAACCGCTGGCAATACAGGCATTGGTCTAGCCCATATCTGTAATGCTAAGGGATACAAGTGCCTGATTATTATCCCGGAAACTCAATCCCAAGAAAAAATGGATACCCTCAGAACACTGGGAGCTGAAGTTCGCCCAGTGCCAG
>NZ_JAAHHZ010000134.1:0-15593 GCF_010672005.1 Moorena sp. SIO4A5
CTGTTTTTGCCCACCCTACAAGTTTCAAAAACATACCCATGCCAGTAGGGTGGGCAAAGTGCTGTGATCTATAATACTGATTTGAACCAAACTGTTTTTGCCCACCCTACAAGTTTCAAAAACATACTACAAGTTTTTGCCCACCCTACAAGTTTCAAAAACATACCCATGCCAGTAGGGTGGGCAAAGTGCTGTGATCTA
Source organism: Moorena sp. SIO4A5 (assembly GCF_010672005.1). Lineage (NCBI taxonomy): Bacteria > Bacillati > Cyanobacteriota > Cyanophyceae > Coleofasciculales > Coleofasciculaceae > Moorena > Moorena sp. SIO4A5. The sequence continues at coordinate 202 of NZ_JAAHHZ010000134.1, forward strand.
TAATACTGATTTGAACCAAACTGTTTTTGCCCACCCTACAAGTTTCAAAAACATACCCATGCCAGTAGGGTGGGCAAAGTGCTGTGATCTATAATACTGATTTGAACCATACTGTTTTTGCCCACCCTACAAGTTTCAAAAACATACCCATGCCAGTAGGGTGGGCAAAGTGCTGTGATCTATAATACTGATTTGAACCATACTGTTTTTGCCCACCCTACAAGTTTCAAAAACATACCCATGCCAGTAGGGTGGGCAAAGTGCTGTTATCTATAATACTGATTTGAACCATACTGTTTTTGCCCACCCTACAAGCTACAAGCTGCTAAATTGCTTGCTTGCCAGTATCCAAATTAAACAGCATTTGTAACGATTCCATCGCCAGGCGTCGGGTTTCAATATCTTGCTGTGCTCGTAATTGCACCATCGGGTCATGAAGGATTTTGTTAACAATCCCTCTGGTTAAGGCTTCGATCACTTCTTGATGTTTTTCGGCAAATTCTGACCCAAGACGGGATAGAGCTTTCTCTAGCTCTTGCTCACGGATGGTTTCGACCTTGCTGCGCAAGCTACTAATGGTAGAAACGGTTTCTAGGGAACGCCACCAGATGTCAAAGGCTTCCACTTCTTCGTATAAGAGTTCTTCTGCTTCCATGGCCATCTTACGACGGCTTTCCTGATTCTGTGCTACCACTGCTTTTAAGTCATCCACGTTGAAGGAGTGGACAGTCTCTAGCTCATCAACATCCGCTGCCACATTACGAGGCACAGAAATATCAATTAGCATTAATGATTGGCTAGTCTGCAACACTCCTTCTAAATTCGACCGAGTCAGCAGTGGTTCGGTGGCACCGGTGCTAGTAAATACGATATCTGACTGAGCAACCACTGTCATCATATCTGACAACGAATCCAGTTTTAGATCCGCTTTGGGAAACGCTTTTGCTAACTCTTCAGCCCGTTTGGTGGAACGATTCAGAATTGAGATATCTACGGCACCTTTGGCCAGCAGATGTTTCACCAGCAAGCGCGACATCTTGCCAGCACCGATAATTGCTATTTTATAGGGGGTCAAAGAGGTGCCATAAAGGGTCTCTACCTTCTGCTGAGCTAACTCTACCGCTGCTGAGCTAATGGAGACCGCCCCTGTTCCAATACTGGTTTCCGTGCGAACTCGCTTACCGGCTGTAATTGCTTGTTTAAACAATCGATTCAGTAGACGTCCGATTCCCTTGTGTTGCTGACCAAGTTTGTGGGTGGTTTTGACCTGAGCTAGAATTTGCCCTTCTCCTAACACTAGGCTATCTAGACCTCCAGCAACCCGCATTAAGTGCATGACTGCATCTTGATACAACAGAATAAATAGGTGGGGGCGCAACTTGGCTAGAGGAATGCCAGCTTTTTCTGTCAGAAACTGGCACAATTCTCGAATTCCTGCATCAGTTTCGGTGGTGACTATATAAACTTCCAACCGATTACAAGTACTCAGTATCGCTACCTCTTCTATATGAGGATAGCTACATAAGTGGGGCATCACAGTCTCTAACTGGGCTTCTGGAATGCTCAGTTTTTCTCTGACTTCAACCGGTGCTGTCTTGTGGCTCAGACCTACTACGGCAATGTTCATGGTTTTGATGGGAATGTTTTGATAGGAGTAGGGAATAGGGAATAGGGAATAGGGAACAGGGAAAAAATATTGTGTACTTTATTAGTTTGAAAACCGTTATATTAGTAATTCTTTATCGGTTTCGCGGTACAAATGTTGGCGTTGCTGAATTAAGGAATGAATGCGCAATCATCTGGTGCATGTTAAAGCCCCCTAAATCCCCCAACTTTGGGGGACTTTGAAGGTCTTATTCCCCCCAAAATTGGGGGGCTAGGGGGGCGAAACCATACCCATAATCAGCAACGCCCAAATGTTTCCTACAACGAAATTGAAGGAAGGGTTAAACTAATTTGTTCAACCTTCCTTCACGCTTCAACTGGTCTTGTGGCTACGCGCTACAGGGGTAAGGATTCAGCTGACGGCTGACGGCTGATAGCTGATAGCTGATAGCTTACCTACAAGGTTACAACCCTCTTCCTAAGAGTTAGCTCAATTGGATATACTTGGGCTGTTCAAACATATGGACGGTGTCCACAAATCGAGCGGTCTTGGACTGACTGGAAATAACTAGGCTTTGAGTCCGTGCTCCACCTTGGAAGAACCGAACCCCTTCCATCAGGGTTCCTGGGGTGATACCACAAGCAGCAAACAGTACGGTCTCACCAGAGGCTAGTTCCTGAGCATTGTAAACCTTATCGGGATCGGTAATGCCCATTTCGTTGAGCCGGGCAATGTTGCTTTCCTTGCTCTCCCCAATCAAACCAGTTTTCACGATGGCAGGATCGTAGATCAGCTGACCTTGGAAGTGTCCCCCTAAGGCACGCATTGCTGCTGCTGAGATTACCCCTTCCGGTGCAGCACCGATTCCCATCAAGGCATGGATATTGGTACCAGAAAAGGCACAGGAGATGGCGGCGGAAACGTCACCGTCACTAATCAGTCGCACCCGAGCACCAGCTCCCCGGATTTCCTGGATCAAGTCCTTGTGACGGGAACGGTCCATCACAACCACCACTAGTTCTTCAATGGAGCGCTCTAGACAATCGGAGAGGATTTGCAGATTTTCCGTTGCGGACTTGTTGATATCCACATGATTCAATGCTTGGGGTGGTGCTGCCAGCTTCTTCATGTAAAAGTCAGGAGCAGCAAATAGACCACCTTTCTCGGAAATAGCTAGCACTGCCATTGAACCGTTTTGGCCATAGGCAACTAGGTTGGTGCCTTCGCAGGGGTCAACCGCAATATCAATTTCGATCAGCTCACTTGGGTTACAGAAGTCGGCAGCATTCTCTTGGGTGCAAATCCCAACTTCTTCACCAATGTAGAGCATGGGAGCATCATCCCGCTCCCCTTCTCCAATTACAATGCGACCCCGCATATAGATCTTGTTCATCCGCTCCCGCATGGCTTCTACAGCCACTTGGTCAGCAGTGTTTTTCTCCCCTTTACCCATCCATTTGGCGGATGCGATCGCAGCTTTTTCTACGACTTCTATAATTTCTAAACCTAGTGTATTTTCCAAAGCGCCCGTTCTCCCAAAAGCTAGATGAGCTTATTTTCTTAATTATTTGTTTACAGTTCTTAAGTCTATCAGAGGGTGGTATTTCGTAGAAGGGAACGGGGAATCGGGAATCGGGAATCGGGAATCGGGAATCGGGAATCGGGAATCGGGATCGGGAATCGGGAATCGGGAATCGGGAATCGGGAACAGTGACTGAAACCCTTTTCCCTCCTTAGTTTCAAATTCCCCCCTTATTAAGGGGGGTTAGGGGGGATCACCCACACTGCCTATTTCTTGTTTGCCCCCTAAATCCCCCAATTCTGGGGGACTTTGATATCATTACTACCCAAAATTTTGGGGTTAGGGGGGATCACCCATCCTGCTTCTTAAACCAAGGACCCACCACCTGGATCAATCTAGTCAATGCTCCCACTAACACTGCGATCGCTAAAATCATTTCTGCTGGACTGTCCCCATCCTTGAGCCAGAGTGCAGGATTTTCCATTAGGGGCTGTGGTTCTTCGACTAATGCTATGGTGTCAACTCCTTGATTATCAACGACTTGCTCTTTGAGGTCATTCATGGTATTGCTTCGATTACCTAACTGAATCCATAGTGACCTGGGGGTAGTGTCTACAAGCAACAGCTAGTTGAGGGTAGCTACAACCACCGTGTATCAAGGCTAAACTAGTTGAGGGTAGCTTCTTCAATTGTGGGAAAACCTACCCTAACCCTCAAGTTTTTTTTCCTTGCCCATCCCCCAATAGCATGCCCAGACGTACTTTAGGTCCTAAAGTTAAAGCCAGAGCACTGCGTCTATTTGAAGCATTAGTCTCTTTTGCCCAAGACATAGCTAATCAGGGGAATCCCGATATTAAATTCCGTTGGATAGAGAAAACCTCAACTCCTCCAGAACTAGTAATTGAAACTCAGACCAGATATTTAATCCAACTCACCAAGAACGATAACTATCCAGGTAGTCTCAGCAAGCGTCAAGTGGTAGAAGCGTTGCAGCGGATGGAAGACTTCTTAGGAATTTTAGAAGACAACCGTGTCAAGAAAAAAGGAACAGAAGAAAGGCATTTTACCCTGACACTCTACGCTCCAGACCTAGCCACAAACCTAGAAATATTTAAGCAAGAGTGGAACAATAAACGACCAGAGAAATCCAAACAGCAAGAACAAGCAACTGCTACTACTCCCAAAAGGTGCCAATCCCTTCGCCGTAAGCCAGGGGTTCCTTTTCAAGCCCCACCCTTACCACCTTACTTTATCCAGCGCCCAGAGGTAAGCCAATCCCTGAAGCAATCCTTACTGTCAGAGCAGACAGCTAAGACCGGAACTCTGGTGGTTAGCGCCATTTATGGGTTAGGGGGTATTGGTAAATCTACCTTGGCTGCTGCTATTGCCCATGATCCAGAGGTACAGACTCATTTTGGCGATGGTATTCTCTGGGCAACCTTGGGTCAGCAGCCAGATTTGCTGTCTTTCCTCAGTAGTTGGATCCAAGCACTGGGCGACCATGACTATAAACCCACTAATACTAATGCTGCTTCTAGACATTTACAAACCTTGCTGTTTGAAAAGGCTACGCTGCTAGTGGTAGATGACGCTTGGAACCCAGACCATGTGCAACCGTTTCGGATTGGTGGTGCTAAGTGCCGGGTGTTAGTGACAACTCGTGAAGCTCAAATTGTGGGAGTGACTCGCTATGATTTAGATGTGATGAGTCCCTCACAAGCCTTAGCGTTACTGGAAGACTATGGGGGTTCTAAACTTACGGGGTCAGACCGCAAACAAGCCCAAGCCCTAGCCACAACTGTGGGCTACTTACCCCTAGCCCTGGAGTTAGCGGCAGCACAAATAGCAGATGGTATTTCCTGGCAGGAGTTACTGACTGACCTACAAACGGAAATTGCCCGGTTGGAAACCTTAGATTTACCAGGTGCCCAAGAGGTTGAGGAAAAGCGACGCAAGCACTATAGCCTAGTGGCATCCTTTAATCTCAGTTTACGACGACTACCATCGGAAAAATTTCAGCAATTTGCCTGGTTGGGTGTGTTGCCAGAAGATGTCTCGATTACTCCGGCTTTAGGGACAACCTTGTGGGATGTAAGTCCACGAGAAGCAAGAAGAACCTTACAGTATTTTAAATCTAAGGCTCTACTGCTCTCTGGTAAATCCACTAATGGCAGTCCCACCTATCAGCTCCATGACTTAGTTCATGACATGGCCCGTCGGTTACTAACTGCTGAAGCAGCTACAGGGGGAGAGGGAAGCTTACCGGGTTTGGGATTAACCTGGCCCCAAGCCCATGGTCAACTCCTAGAGCGCTATCGCCAAAAAACCCAAAACGGGTTATGGCACACCCTACCGGATGATGGCTATAGTCACAGTTATCTGACCTGGCATTTAGAAAAAGCCGGTTGGGTAGAGGAAGTACACCAGCTGCTGCAGGAGGAAACAGAAGCTGGACGCAATGGTTGGTATGAAACCTGTGAACGTCTGGATAAACTGGGGGGCTTTGTTAAGGATGTGGCCAAGGCTTGGCAGTTAGCAGAAGAGGCTTTTTCCTCTTCACCAACTCGTTCTATTAGTTTGCAGTGCCGTTATGCCTTGATGGTGTCTTCTGTGAGTAGTTTGCTAGGGCATATACCAGGAGAGTTGATGGCAGCCCTGGTAGAGAAAAAGATCTGGACTCCAGTTCAAGCTTTGGCTTACCTTCAACACATACAAAATCCTCATAATCGAGCAGAAGCACTAAAAGAGCTAGCCCCAAAGTTACCGGAAACATTACTCTCAGAAGCCCTCAAAATCGCACGGGCAATTACCGATAAGTCAAGTAAAGCCAGAGCTCTAAGTGGACTAGCACCATATTTGCCGGAAATTTTACCAGAAGCCCTAGAAGTAGCACGAGCCATTACCAATGATAGAGACCGAGCCTATGCCCTGATTCGACTAGCACCACAATTGCCGGAAATCTTATCAGAAGCCCTAGAAGCCGCACGAGCCATTACCAATGATAGAGACCGAGCCGATGCCCTGATTCGACTAGCACCACAGTTGCCCGAAATTTTACCAGAAGCCCTAGAAGCCGCACGAGCCATTACCAATGATAGAGACCGAGCCTATGCCCTGAGTGAACTAGCACCACAGTTGCCGGAAATCTTACCAGAAGCCCTAGACGCGGCACGGACCATTACCAATGATAGAGACCGAGGCTATGCCCTAAGTGAACTAGCACCACAATTGCCGGAAATTTTACCAGAAGCTCTGGAAGCGGCACGGGCACTTACCAATCAGTCAGACCGAGCCAGAGCCTTGAGTAGATTAGCACGGCATTTGCCAGAAATTTTACCAGAAGTGATAAAGGCAGCACAAGCTACCGATGAGTCGAGCCGAGCCGAGGCCTTGAGTGAACTAGCACCACATTTTCCGGAAATCTTACCAGAAGCTCTAAAAGCGACACGAGCCATTACCAGTCAGTTCAGCCGAGGCCATGGCCTGAGTAAACTAGCACCACAGTTGCCGGAAATGTTGCTCCCACAAGCCCTAGAAGCGGCACAGGCCATTACCGATAACAAAGAGCGAGCTATATTACTGAGTAAACTAGCACCACAGTTGGGGGAAACACTACTCTCACAAGCCCTAGAAGTGGCACGGGCTATTACCGATAACACAGATCGAGCCAATGCCTTGAATGAAATAGGAGCACAGTTGTCGGAAATTTTACCAGAAGCCCTAGACGCAGCACGAGCCATTATCAATGATAGAGACCGAGCCTATGCCCTGAGTGAACTAGCGCCAAAATTACCGGAAATTTTACCAGAAGCCCTAGAAGAGGCACGAGCCATTACCGATGAGTCGAGCCGAGCCCATGCCCTGATTAGGCTAGCACCACAGTTGCCTCAAATCTTATCAGAAGCCCTAGATGCCGCGCGGGCTATTACTGATGAGTTTTCTCTAGCCACAGCCCTGATTAGGCTAGCACAACATTTCCCGGAAATTATACCAGAAGCCCTAGATGCAGCACGAGCCATTACCGATGAGTTTTGGCGAGCCGATGCCCTGAGTGAACTAGCACGACATTTCCCGGAAATCCTACCAGAAACCCTAGATGCAGCACGAGCACTTACCGATGAGTTTTGGCGAGCCAATGCCGTGAGTATATTAGCACGACATTTCTCGGAAATCCTACCAGAAGCCCTAGAAACGGCACGGGCAATTCAGTCTGAGTATCACCGAGCCATAGCCTTCAGTATACTCATCGAAAATCCTAACTTTTCCCTCCAAGAGGACGTTTCCCTTTGGCAAGAGTTTCTTCACACCTTGGCTTGTCGCGATCGCGAGTTCTTCTTAAGAGAGTTGGTTGATCTAAGTTCAACTATTATCTCTTTGGGAGGCAAGGAAGCTCTGGCTGCAATTGTTGAATCGATACAAGATGTCAGTCGGTGGTGGCCATAGAGTGGAATGAAAAAGCGTTACAAACAAGTATTTTAGCAATTATTATTATAGGGTTTTTGTAAACAGGATTACAACCATGGCTAGATAGTATTTTAAAACAAATAATCAAACTAAATACTGATTTATAATAACACAAAAAGTTATCTTATTTCTTTCCTTTTTCTTAATTTAAACTATCCTGTAAGTATGGTATATCTTGAACTAGGATTAAACAACATAGGATTACCCAACAATGCTGGATTTTCTCAATCCCATCCTAGGACGCAACCCAGAACATATGAAAGCCAACGTGGAAATTTACACCTGGCAAGCCTGCCCCTTCTGTATCCGAGCGAAGCTATTGCTATGGTGGAAAGGGGTTGACTACACCGAGTATAAAATCGATGGGGACGACAATGCCAGAAACCAGATGGCGGAACGAGCCAACGGAGGCCGAACGGTACCCCAAATTTTTATCAATAACCAACACATTGGCGGTTGCGATGAGTTGTATGATTTAGACGGTAAGGGACAATTGGAGTCTTTGCTAACTCAGGCAGCAAGCTAATGGGAATCGGGAATCGGGAATCGGGAATCGGGAATCGGGAAGAGAGGGCGTTGCTGATTCTGGGTATGATTTTGCCCCCCTAGGGAGTGTTTTCAAAGTTTTCCGCAAGATTATGATCCCCCCCAGCCCCCCTTAAAAAAGGGGGGAGCCATACTCAAAGTCCCCCTTTTTTAAGGGGGATTTAGGGGGATCTCCGATGTTTCCTGTTCCCTACCTTTAAAGTGAAATATTCAACTTAGTGCAAGATCGGAATAGAAGAGTTAAGGTTGAACGGTTAAGCTTTCAGGGTGGATAAAAATAGTGAAACGTTTAGTTATTAGTACTTTAGTATTCCTGATCATGCTGGGAGTGGTAGCATTTCCTGCTGCTGCTACGGTCAAGCGCTATCAAATTAGTCAATCTCCTAATGTTGATCTGTCTTTAGATGGTCCGGCCTTTGACTTGGGTGGTGGTGGTCCTGATGTGGATGAAGCGATCCAGTGGATGATTAACGAAGTTAGGGATTGCAGTAAATGCGATCGCACTGTTGATGTGGTTATAATCCGGTCTTTTGGTGGCGATGGCTACAATGAACCGATCTATAACATGAACGGGGAATAATTAGTTTTGGGGAATCGGGAATCGGGAATCGGGAATCGGGAGTAGGGAACAGGGAACAGGGAACAGGGAATAGGCAACAGGGAATAGTAGGAAAGATATTCGAGTAGTTTTTGGTGTTATGATTAAGTAGTATTAGTTTTCGTGATATATCTAGTTTACTAATCAAAAAATACACCATAAAATGGTTACAATAAATCCAATATTTATGGATTTCAATTAATAATTGAAATTTTAAAATAGTAATAAACAATTAACCCTTAATCCTGATCTCCCCATCTCCCCATCTCCCCATCTCCCCATCTCCCCATCTCCCCATCTCCCCATCTCCCCATCTCCCCATCTCCCCATCTCCCCATCTCCCCATCTCCCTATCTCCCCATCTCCCCATCTCCCCATCTCCCCATCTCCCTCTCTTTCCCTGCTCCCTGCTCCCTACTCCCTACTCCCTACTCCCTAGAATGGAAGTACCTAACCCGATTGATCCCACCTATCTCATCCATCGCAAATGGATGAGTGTTGCCATAGAGATTGCCCAGAAAGCTGGTGAAGCGGGTGAGGTACCAGTGGGTGCCGTGATTGTAGACAGTGAAGGTAACTTAATTGCTACAGGAGAGAATCGTCGAGAGCGGGACAAAGACCCCACTGCTCATGCCGAAATCCTGGCACTCCGTGCTGCTGGTCAACAGCTGCAAAGCTGGCATCTTAATACCTGCACTCTCTACGTTACCTTGGAACCTTGTCCCATGTGTGCCGGAGCGATTATCTTAGCACGACTCGGTCTTCTGGTTTATGGTGTGGACGATCCTAAAACTGGCAGCATTCGCACCGTTGCTAATCTTCCTGATAGTGCTTGTTCTAATCACCGGTTGCCAGTAATAGCGGGAATTATGGAATCCGTTTGTCGGGAACAGTTACAATCTTGGTTTACCGAGCGACGCAAAAGACAATAGCAATTCGACCTTGGGTGAGTTGCTGACACCCTTGGGGTTTTAGGGAGTAGGGAGTAGGGAGTAGGGAACAGGGAAGAAAGAACAGGGAAGTCGAACCTGGGCAAAAATTCTTTGTATAGCAGTCGCCAGGGCAGGCGCGGACATGACAAAAGTCTCAAACCTAAGTAAGCGCAAGAGTTTGACTTCTGACTTCTGACTTCTGACTTCTGACTTCTGCTATACCTCCGCAGTCTTCATGGAGTTGCTGATCTGACTCCCGATCTCCCGATCTACCGATCTCCCAATCTACCAACACTTCCAACACTTCCCTCTCTTTCCCTACTCCCTACTCCCTGCTCCCTGCTCCCTTACCCCTAAAACTGATTAACTTTAGCAAGTTAACTTCAGCCACACCATTAATAGCCTTCCTATAGATAGCCAACAGACAAGGGCATGACACCACAAGAAGTGTCCTGTGAGTGTCAAATATTGAGTTCGAAACCACATACAGTAGAAGTGAAGGTTAAGGATTTAGTAAAAACCCTTGATCATTCATAGTTTAGCTCTACTTGCAGTAAGTAGGATTGACCAATGACAACAACGCTAAAAAGCACTTCTGATTATGGTAACGATCACGGTAACCCCATAAAAGCCATGTCTGTAGATTCTGGTATTTGCCACGGGTTAATTAACATTATCTATCCCTTAGCACGGCGTGTTGTCATTCCGTTTCATTTTGGTCAACTTACCGTAACAGGGCAAGAGAACGTTCCTAAGACAGGTCCTATTATTTTAGCTCCCACCCATCGCTCTCGTTGGGATGCGTTAATGGTTCCTTACGCCGTTGGTAAACCCGTAACCGGACGTGACTTGCGGTATATGGTCTCAGCCAATGAAATCTATGGCCTACAGGGTTGGTTTATCCGTCGCCTAGGAGGGTTCCCCGTAAATACTGGACGTGGAGGAATTAGCAGTATCCGCCACACTGTGGAACTCCTGAGTAATGGCGAAGCACTGGTAATGTTTCCTGAAGGCAATATCTTCCGTAATGGTGAAGTAAACCCCTTAAAACCTGGTATGGCTCGTATTGCCTTGCAGGTAGAATCATCTCACCCTGGTATTGGTCTCAATATTGTACCGATTTCTCTTAATTATAGCCAGCCTATCCCTACATGGGGTTGTGATGTCACAGTTACTGTTGGATCCCCGATTAGTGTAGCAGATTATAGTACCAAGTCAGTTAAAAAAGGAGCTGCACAGCTTACCCATGACCTGCATACAGCGATGACCAACTTAGACAAGAGTTATCCACAAAACTGTTCCAAAAAAAAGCTCCTGTAGAGTACAGGAGCTGTAAAAATCACTTAGCTATTAGTTAGCCATTACTTAGCCATTAATTAGTCTTTCTTAGTCTGATTTACCATTGAGTTATTCACTCAATAAAATCACCTAGTCAAGGTCAGGCATACTAAGTACTGCTTCAGTTTCACGCTCAATACCTTTCTCGAATCCAGCAGCGGCAGCCCGTGCACGACCAGCGTGCCAGAGGTGACCAACTAGGAAGAAGAAAGCCATCACAAAGTGGAAACTAGCCAACCAAGCACGAGGGTTGACATAGTTGAAGGAATTTGCCTCAGTAATAATACCACCTACAGAGTTGATGGAACCGTTAGGAGCATGGGTCATGTACTCAGCAGCACGACGTAGCTGCCAAGGCTGAATGTCATTTCTGAGCTTGTTAACATCCAGACCATTGGGACCCCGTAGAGGCTCCAACCACGGACCTTGGAAATCCCAGAAGCGCATGGTTTCACCACCGAAGATGATTTCACCAGTAGGAGAGCGCATCAGGTATTTACCCAGACCAGTAGGCCCTTGGGAAGACGCAATGTTAGCACCTAGGCGTTGGTCACGGGCTAAGAATACGAAAGACTGAGCTTGAGACGCTTCAGCATTGGTAGGACCATAGAACTCGCTAGGATAAGCGGTGTTGTTGAACCACACGTAGCAAGAGCAAATGAAGCCCATCATGGACAAGGCACCTAAGCTGTAGGAGAGGTAAGCTTCTCCAGACCAGACAAAGGCACGACGAGCCCAGCCGAAGGGTTTAGTCAGAATGTGGAATACACCACCAAAGATGCAGATCAGACCAATCCAGATATGACCGCCGATGATGTCTTCCATGTTGTTGACACCAATAATCCAACCTTCACCACCGAAGGGAGCATCGACTAAGTAGCCGAAGATCACACCAGGGTTCAGGGTTGGGTTAGTGATCAAACGAACAGCACCACCACCCGGTGCCCAAGAGTCATAAACACCGCCGACGAACATAGCCTTGATCACCAGCAAGAAGGCACCCAATCCTAAGATGATCAGGTGGAACCCGATGATACTAGTCATCTTGTTCTTATCCTTCCAGTCGTAACCAAAGAAGTTAGAATAACTTTCTAAGGCTTCAGGACCACGAACGGCGTGATAAATACCGCCAAAGCCCAATACGGCAGAAGAAATCAGGTGTAGGACACCAATAACAAAGTAGGGGAAAGTGTCAACAATTTCGCCACCAGGACCAACACCCCAACCTAAAGTAGCCATGTGAGGGATTAGAATCAATCCCTGCTCGAACACAGGCTTTTCGGGAATGTAGTGAGCAACCTCAAATAGGGTCATTGCGCCAGCCCAGAAAACGATCAGGCCAGCATGGGAAACATGAGCTCCCAGCAACTTACCGGAGAGGTTGATCAGACGGGCATTACCAGACCACCAGGCGAAACCGGAAGATTCTTGGTCGCGATTGCCCGCAACCATAGTATTAGAGAGCGTTACCACGCGGTAGTACCTCCTCAGGGAACTCAAAGTTTTGGTGAGGTTGGTCTGCTGGAGCCATCCAAGCCCGCAGACCCTCATTTAGCAAAATGTTCTTGGTATAGAACGTTTCAAATTCTGGATCTTCTGCTGCCCGGATTTCCTGGGACACGAAGTCATAGGCTCGCAGGTTCAATGCTAAACCTACAATTCCTACTGCACTCATCCACAAGCCTGTTACTGGCACAAACAACATGAAGAAGTGTAACCAGCGCTTGTTGGAGAAAGCAATTCCGAAGATTTGAGACCAGAAGCGGTTAGCGGTGACCATTGAGTAGGTCTCTTCCGCTTGGGTGGGGTTGAACGCCCGGAAGGTATTGGCTTTGTCACCATCCTGGAACAGAGTATTTTCTACCGTTGCCCCATGAATGGCACACAGCAGAGCACCACCGAGTACCCCGGCTACCCCCATCATGTGGAAGGGATTCAGTGTCCAGTTGTGGAAGCCTTGCAGGAACAGGATGAAACGGAAGATACCTGCTACTCCGAAGCTAGGAGCAAAGAACCAGCTCGACTGTCCCAATGGGTACATCAGGAACACGCTGACAAATACTGCAATCGGCGCACTGAATGCGATCGCGTTGTAGGGTCTGATGCCTACTAGACGCGCAATTTCAAATTGCCGCAGCATGAACCCAATCAGACCAAATGCTCCGTGGAATGCCACGAAGCTCCACAACCCTCCTAGTTGGAACCAGCGAGTCAAATCTCCTTGAGCTTCTGGTCCCCACAACAGCAGCAGGGAGTGTCCCAGACTGTTAGGAGGAGAGGATACTGCTACGGTCAGGAAGTTACAACCTTCTAGGTAAGAAGAGGCTAAGCCGTGGGTGTACCAAGAGGTTACAAAGGTGGTGCCAGTCAGCCAGCCCCCTAAAGCCATGTAGGCACAGGGGAACAACAGAATGCCGGACCAGCCGACGAATACAAAGCGATCGCGCTTGAGCCAGTCATCGAGGATATCAAACCATCCTCTGGTGCTGGGGGCGCGTCCTACTGCTACTGTCATAGATTCAAATCCTCATACATATAACGATTTGCAAGGATTCAAAATTGGGACGTTTTTACGTCTTTTTAGCGACACTCCCACCCTTCTAGAGGTGGATTTCCCTTAGAGTTCAGTGAGGCAAGAGTCACTGAACTCTTACAGGATTGTCTTTTAACGGGATGCCACAGGCTATCAGGTTAGGCTGTGGTGACTTAATGTTTCTTAAACTATCACACAGTTTAACGCTTGACTTGATTCTCCCATAAGGAGACTGGGGTTACAAACGTTACATACAATAATAATAAATACCAAAAATTTTACAAAATTACACATACTCCTCAGATTTTTTTTAGATTTGGTGTCAAAAGTTACATAATTTCCCTGTCTTGGTCAAAAATGTGATACAAGTTCTAGATGAGCTCCCTGGAGTATCCATAAATCAACTGATATACTCTCGGACTCAGCACTATTGTCAAGTCAGATTTCTTAGAGGCAACCACATCTTCTCATGGCAGCATCGACCAACCAACTGGAAAACCTGGTACTTCGACAATCGGTTCTTGGCTCTCGCCGTTTGAGCAACTATTTAGTGGCAGGAGCTGTATCTATAGGAGGTATAGGATTTTTCCTGGCAGGGCTTTCGAGTTATCTCAACATGGATCTACTCCCGATTGGAGATGCAACCAACCTAATTTTTATCCCTCAGGGGGTAGCAATGGGGTTCTATGGTGTTGCTGCACTGTTGCTATCTCTCTACCTATGGCTAACCATTTATTGGGATATCGGCGGAGGCTACAATGAATTTAACCAAGAAACAGGTATGGTGAGAGTAGTGCGGTCTGGCTTTCCCGGTAAAAACCGTGAAGTCGAATTCAGTTGCCGTACAGAAGATGTCCAGTCGATTCGAGTAGACATCAAAGAAGGTCTAAATCCACGCCGAGTCCTCTACGTGCGCACTAAGGATCGCCGGGAAGTTCCTCTAACTCGTGTCGGTCAACCCATCTCCCTTTTGGAATTAGAGAATCAGGGAGCAGAGCTGGCTCGTTTCTTAGGAGTTCCCCTGGAAGGTTTGTAAATTGCCAATAAAAAAAGATATAGTTATAGTAAGCATGATTAAGAATATCCGGCGCTGGCTATCTGTGATGTTAGTAGTGTTAGCTCTGGTAATAGCAGGATGCAGTGGCTCAACGTCGAACTCAACGGAATCATCAACTCCCGAAAACAACCCTACTCCTTCTGAGACCAGCAGCAATCCCCAATTCAGCAATTTACCGCGACTAGACAAAGAAGCTACTGTTGAGCTGAGGGTAAAAGGCTCCCCGATTACTATTGAAGTTGATGGCACCAATGCCCCGATTACAGCTGGCAACTTTGTGGATCTGGTTCAAAAGGGTGTTTATGACGGACTAGTGTTTCACCGAGTGGTAAGGGAACCTCAACCATTTGTTGTCCAAGGTGGTGATCCCCAAGGGAAAAACCCAAAATTCCCAGTAGAGCGTCTGGGCACAGGGGGGTTCATCGATCCACAAACGAAGGAAACTCGCTACATTCCATTAGAAATTAAGCCGAAGGGGGCAGAGCAACCCATATACAGCAAAACCTTTAAGGCAGCCGGAATTCCTGGTGATCCTGAGTTGACTCATACTCCTGGTGCTGTGGCCATGGCTCGTTCCCAAATGCCAGACTCAGCCTCTTCACAGTTTTACTTTGCCCTAGCAGAGCTGCCTTTCTTGGATGGGGACTATGCTGTATTTGGCAAAGTCACTAAAGGTATGGATGTGGTAAACAAAATTCAGCAAGGCGATCGCATTGAATCAGTCAAGGTCACTAAAGGCATCGAAAACCTGAAGAAACCTTAAGATAACGATTAACGATCTTTAAACGAATTCGTG
>NZ_JAAHHZ010000135.1:0-15397 GCF_010672005.1 Moorena sp. SIO4A5
ACCAGGACGAGAGCGAGTTTTCAGTTGCTGCTTCAGTTGTTCAATTCCCCGTTGTGCCAGGTAACGACAATCTCCAGATAATTCCACTAAATCCGCAATTAGACCAATTGCCACCAAATCCAGCAACCCCTCTAACCGTTGTTGGGGAATATTAGGTAAACGCTGATACATCGCTTCCACTAACTTATACGCTACCGCCACTCCAGACAAATGAAATAAAGGATGACTTTCAGCAAAATAGCGGGAATTGATGATAGAAACCACTGGCGGACGGTCATCTGGTAGAGTATGGTGGTCAGTGATAATCACATCCATTCCCAACTGGTGAGCATAATCAATTTCCTTCAGATTCGTGCTGCCAGTATCGCAGGTAACGATAAGTTTCACCCCAGAAGCGTGCAGTTGGTCAATTCCTGGACAATTCAAACCATGGGATTCCGTCAGGCGATTGGGAATGTAGTAACTTAGCTGTTGGTGCTCCCAGAAAAACTGTCCCAGTCCTTCCCAGAGGACACTAGTAGCCGTGATGCCATCGGCATCAAAGTCCCCCCATATGGCAACCTTTTCCCCAGCCTCACGGGCTTGCCGTAGGCGTTTTACTGCCCATTTCATTTCCTGTCCAAAATCAAAAGGGCTGGTAGGTTGATACAAATCTGGGTTGAGGAAACCAGCCAGTTGTTTCTCCTCTCGTATTCCCCGTTGCCACAGCAGTTGAGCAGCATAATGTCCCGAAGAGCCATTAGTATAGGATTTGACAGCTTCGATGAACCACTGAGGAAAGTCAGGTGGGGGTAGGACTTGCCATTGGGATTGAGAAATGGATTCGGACATGGATTGGGACATGAACCTGATTTGCGATCGCTTATAGTTAGTCGAGTTAGTACAAAAATACTAACTTAATCAGACCGACCCATAACCAACTTTATCCATAACTATTGTCTTGATGCAGTGGCTACTTTCTTGCCTCTTGCCTCTTGCCTCTTGCCTCTTGCCTTTTGCCTCTTGCCTCATAGATACTGCTGAAACGGATGTGCCAATATGCCCAGTATCAGATCAATTTCCTTAATATAATAGTCATCCAAATCAATAAACACCAATTGATTCACCAACTTGAGAAACTTCCAATTCGTCCCAGTAGTCACAGCTCCATAGATAGCATCAATATCCTGATCCTGTTGTTGATTAAATCTCTGAGCTGCTACCATTTCCGCAATGCACTGTCCTAATCCCCCCTTAATATTTTCATTTTTTGCCTCCACTAGAGTGACAACTGGTGTCCGAATTTCATAGATTTCCTTAGAAGCAGTAAGGATATAATCACAGTATCCATTTAATCCAGTTCCTCTATCAACATTAAACTCAGTTCCAGAAAAAAAACCGATTTGGAAATCAAGCAGACGGCGCACTTCCAGTAAAACCGGAGCAATAACTAACTCAGAACGAGCTTTTTCGGTATTGATAGCATTCGCGAGCGGCAGATTTTCCTTAAGGGTTGTTTTCAAGTGATCACTCGGCTCGATCGGGGCAATTTCCTTAAATACAGTATCCCCCTCATCAAGAAGGAGGTTAAACGCCGTTTGGACTTTGTAGATACTTGTAAAGTCGCTATATGCCATGATCTTTATTTCTCATGTCTCCTATAGCAATCCTAATATCAAGTCTGGTTGAATACCCATAATTAAGGAGAGGGTGGGGAGACTCACAGGGGTAGGTTTTTTACATTTGGGTAAAACATGGGACTTAACCTCAGCACAGGAAAAGGAAAACAACGAAGAAGCGATGCATCGCTAAGTGACAAAACTGATGGTTCGATAAATTTGCCGAAAATCCCGACTATTCGTCGAAAATTCTCCCCATCTCCCCATTCCCCTCCTGGGAGGGGTTAGGGGTGGGTCCCCATCTCCCCACACCTCCCACAAATCCCACACCTCCCACACTTCCCACACCTCCCACACTTCCCACACTTTCCCTATCTTCCCGATAGTGCCATCGGTTACATCCGTTACCCATTTTTTGCCCTGAAAGCTATTTTCCTAGCACCGTGCTATTGACTTTATTTAGTTAATATGCGTTCCAGATGACTTGTGCAGTTTCTTCGATAGGCTAAAGAGAACCATAAATCTGTGAGGACTGGGGTATGAGTCAGGAATTAATCGATCTCAGAATAAGTATCCTAGAGGGACGCTACGCAGATGCCTTAGCAATTGTAGATGAGTTGGAACAGATGAGTAAACGCGCAACTGTGCATCAGATTGAATCCTATTTAAACAAGGCATTGATTAACTTGATTAAAAACCAAGTAGAGGAGCGTTTGACAAATTCTTGGGCAGCTTCAATTCGTGATTTCATTCGGGAAATCCAAAAACTGAATCTCAAAGATAACCAAAAATCTTATACTATCAATGCTGATCAATGGCAGTCATTGATTGACAATGAACTGGAGGCAGCAATTTCCACGGCGAGTGTGGAGGTTCTCAATGGTGCCTATACTCCAGCTCAACTTTCAAAACTATTAGATAGAGCTCAGCTCAGGCAAACAACTCAAGATTTGCTGGCCTTGACATACCTCTATTCAAAAAAGGATTTACCTTTATTTATTAATCAGTATTTAACTCAATTACCAGGAGGTTCCTATTGGAACCAAGATACACAACCATAAATCGAGTTATTCACAATCGACAATACCTATGACTTCTCTTCCTTATCCATCACAGCCACTAATTTCACCTCGGCAAACCTTGCCGACAATGTATGACTTACCCAGCGAAAATCCCAAAGAACCTGGTTTGCCTGACGAATTTCATTTTTTTCAACCCCTACTATTATTGTTAACCTTTGCCCCTGCCAACTCCAACCCAGAGTTAGTCTTTAGTGCTTGTGACCTCAATCTTTACTATGATCTCAACCATCCCGGTTGGTATAAGCGACCGGATTGGTTTGGTGTAGTAGGTGTGCCTCGGCTTTATGAAAGCAAAGACCTACGTTTAAGTTATGTCATCTGGCAAGAACAAGTCAGTCCATTTGTAGTGGTGGAGTTATTGTCTCCTGGCACCGAAGATGAAGATCATGGTCAAACCGTGAGCGCACCGGGAAAACCTCCGACTAAGTGGCAGGTTTATGAGCAGATTCTGCGAGTACCTTACTATGTAATTTTTAGTCGCTACACCAACGAGTTACAAGGGTTTCATCTAGTTGGTGATCACTACAAACCCGCAGTGCTAAATCAGGACAGGTTACTGATGCCGGAGTTGGGATTAAGTTTAGGGTTGTGGCATGGCAGTTTTCGCGATATCCCCCGATTATGGTTACGCTGGATGACCCTTGAGGGGAATTTGATTCCTCTAGCAAGCGAGGAGTTGGCACAAGCTCAGCAACGAGCAGAACGTTTGGCGGCGCGACTGCGTGAGTTAGGTATTAATCCAGACCAATTGGATTAAGTTGTTGTCTTAATGCAGTCGCGAATGGTTTCGGTTCTGTGTGAGGAACACCGCGATGTCTCCTTTCTCCTTTCTCCAAAGGAGACACTGCGCGAACACCAGACACATCGAGTTATTCACAATCGACAATACCTATGACTTCTCTTCCTTATCCATCACAGCCACTAATTTCACCTCGGCAAACCTTGCCGACAATGTATGACTTACCCAGCGAAAATCCCAAAGAACCTGGTTTGCCTGACGAATTTCATTTTTTTCAACCCCTACTATTATTGTTAACCTTTGCCCCTGCCAACTCCAACCCAGAGTTAGTCTTTAGTGCTTGTGACCTCAATCTTTACTATGATCTCAACCATCCCGGTTGGTATAAGCGACCGGATTGGTTTGGTGTAGTAGGTGTGCCTCGGCTTTATGAAAGCAAAGACCTACGTTTAAGTTATGTCATCTGGCAAGAACAAGTCAGTCCATTTGTAGTGGTGGAGTTATTGTCTCCTGGCACCGAAGATGAAGATCATGGTCAAACCGTGAGCGCACCGGGAAAACCTCCGACTAAGTGGCAGGTTTATGAGCAGATTCTGCGAGTACCTTACTATGTAATTTTTAGTCGCTACACCAACGAGTTACAAGGGTTTCATCTAGTTGGTGATCACTACAAACCCGCAGTGCTAAATCAGGACAGGTTACTGATGCCGGAGTTGGGATTAAGTTTAGGGTTGTGGCATGGCAGTTTTCGCGATATCCCCCGATTATGGTTACGCTGGATGACCCTTGAGGGGAATTTGATTCCTCTAGCAAGCGAGGAGTTGGCACAAGCTCAGCTCGAAGCTATAGAAGCTAAGCAACGAGCAGAACGTTTGGCGGCGCGACTGCGTGAGTTAGGTATTAATCCAGACCAATTGGATTAAGTCGCTGTTAAGGATTTGTGCGTTCGCGTTTTCACCACAATCACTGCATCAATGGCCAGTACTTTTAGTTCAGATGAGGATTCACCTGTTAAAACTACCCAGAGAATTGTCTTACAAAACGTCAGTTGGCAGACGTACAAGGCGCTATTGGCAGACTTAGGAGATCATCGAGCCTCGCGTCTTGCCTATGCTCAAGGAATGCTAGAAATCACGATGCCCTCAGATCGCCATGAGACATACAAGCAGCTGCTAGAACGGATGGTGAATACCTTAACCGAAGAACTGAATCTTCGGGTCAAAGGGTTTGCTTCTACAACCCTGAATCGGGAGGATTTAGAGCATGGTGCAGAACCTGACTCTTGCTACTACATCGGCAATGTTGACTATATTCAAGGCAGGACAGTAGATTTAGCCAATGATCCTCCACCAGACTTGGTGATTGAAGTCGATATTACCAGTTCATCCAGTCGGAGATTTGGGATTTACAAGCAGATAGGAGTACCTGAAGTTTGGCGTTATATAGGACAAACTGTAGAAATTTACCGGCTGCAAAATGGAGACTATGTTCGTTGTCAGGACAATTTCACCTTTGAGATTCTCTCTGTAGAAATTATCAATCAGTTTTTGCAGCAGGCAGAAACCCAGGATGACACTACCATGATTTTAGCTTGGCGTAAATGGGTGAGAGAAAATCTACCAGAGGATTAACGTTGCGGCTAAAGTATTTGGTTTTAAGGCGTTGCTGATTACTCTATTCAGCAATGCCTTAATGAGGATTATTAAGGTGTTGCAACCTAAACTTATCATCGAATTTATACAGACTGAGATTTCTAGCTTCGATTAGAGACTTGCGTTTACAAAAAATACCAATTCAAGTAGGGTGGGCAAAGTAATATAATCTAGAATACTCACAAAAAAAACTGTTTTTGGCCACCCTACAAGCTGAGATTTCTAGCTTCGATTACTTGAGCCATACTAGTTATTAAAATAAAGCGCGATTAGCGCGCTCTGGCTCATGGGGTAATCAACCGTTGGTGGAGATCAAGACTCTTTGTCCCATTCAACACCTTCTTTCTTGGCCTCGGTAACAGCACGTTCTAGAAGGTAAGCAGCAAGGTTCGATAGAGGGCGTCCATCGTAATCAGCCCATCGCTGTAAATCGTCTGCAATCCGGTCGGGTAAGGTTACTTGTATACGTTTGCTCATAATCTCTATTCTAAGTTCACCTGTTATTTGATGTAAAATTTTACCTTATTTGTACTTAAAACGTATCTTTTATATACATAATAGTATAATATTGATGTAATTACCAGCAAGTTTCCTATGGTAGAAACAGTTAGAGAAAAAAGCGATCAGCCTCCTAGCTATCAGCAAGCCTTAGATGAATTCGGCATCACACAACTGTTGTCCCATTTGAAAAGCTACGGGGATGCTGACTTCAATGCAGAGTCAATGGATATAGAAGAACCAGAACTAAAAACTCTAGCTACCGTCCTTATCCAGCACCTAACTCAGAATCTGACCGGAAAACTGATAGCCAGTTATTTAAATACGATCCGCCAGGGAGACTCAGATATACTGTTTGACCCCATTAAAACAGAAATCGCGCCCCCATCAATAGACCCCCCAGGTACTTGGAACCCTACAGCAACACCCCGTTATCAAACAGGATCACCGATTAGGTGGCGACCTCTAAACGGTCAAATGGACTGGGGTGTTGTGATCGGATTCTTCTACGCCTACGCCAGGCATCAAAGCCAATGGGCAATTTGCTACCTGATCTGGCTTGACAAAGACTCTCCTAGTGCAGCTTGGATCGTTGCTGACACAGCTTGGGAAGAAGACATTGAACCTCGGCATCCTAAGGGTAGGGTAACAACCAACTATAAAGATTCCTATTCTTGGACTTGCACTGAGGCTCTTGGCCCTAGAAATTATTTGAAATCCCCCAATGTGCTACGAACTCCTTCTGGGAGATACCGTTTCGATGATCAATATAGAACCCCTCCCCGGACTCTAACTCAACGAGAGCAAGATCTAATTGAACTCTACAGCAACTGTCAACTTGGTATGACTCCTAGACAATTCTATCATAAATGGGATGTGAATTACGAACAAATCGCTAGTATTTGCTCTCGCTCAACTGCCACCGTTCAGCGCTGGTTTTCCAGCGGTCACAACTATCGCCGTCCCCAGCCCATTGATTTGCGCCATCTTGCCCTGATGGATTTTCTCTTGGAGCATTTTGAGGAGATTCCCCAGGTAGTTAGGAATTTGCTATGTGCTTATGATCAACAGCAAATCGGGGATGGGTAATGGTTATATCAAGTCTGGTTGAATACCCATAATTAAGGGGAGATGGGGAGATGGGGAGATGGGGAGATGGGGAGATGGGGGGATTTTTATTAAGGGTAATTATCCTGACATGATATTAATGGCTAACAGATAACGGAAGCTTTTTTATTTAAATCGGCAATTTGGCAACACAGTGTTCTCTCGTAGCTGCTTTTATAGATAGGGTCGGAGGGTTGGACATCCCTACAAGCAGATCAACTGCAAGTAGACTTTTAAGGTGATCTAACCGTGCTCAGATCACCGTAGAAAATAGAGGCGCTAAAAGCACTGTCTTGAAGTGTTCAACTGCTTAAGGTTCTAACGGCTATAACTGTAGTTTTATAACTGTAGGTTTAGTCAAAGAGATTTAATCTATTTATCGATTTTATCAAAATAATCAATCAAACATGATGGAGCAGGGTGCTATGACCTACCGTGATCGACTAAGCCCATGGTGTATTATCAAGCCACTTCCTAAAATGCAGCGAATTATTGTCGCTCGCTTTCGTCGCCGAACTGACGCTGAGGCTCATCTACAAGTTCTGCGCAGACTGATGCCTGAGATGGAATATATACTTATTTTTGACCGAGACCCGGAGCAAGAGGAAATTAATACAGTAAGCGCTAGAGTAACAATATAACAAACAATACAGGTAAGCATTCAGCTATCAGCTATCAGCGTGTCGCGTATCAGCCATTCGCGTAGCGTGGTCTTTGGCCAAGGCTGACGGCTGACGGCTGAATGCTTACCAATACAGTCGCATCCCTGGTAAGACCTTTTAGTCATCAACTTAACCTCTAGCTCAGGTTTTTTTGGAATAGGATTGAACTGTAGTTCACTCAATAGTATAGCCTTGACGCATCGGTTTGGTTGGTCTTTAGAAGAGCGAGATCCAGAAGTAATTGAATCCTATCTGCCCCAGTGGGAATGGTTTTATCGCTACTACTTTCGGGTGAAAACTGATGGCTGGCAGCACATTCCTGAGAGTAAGGTGCTGTTGGTTGGTTCCCACAATGGTGGATTAGCTTCCCCTGATATGGTGATGATGATGTATGACTGGTTTCGCCGCTTTGGCACCCAGCGTCCAGTTTATGGTCTGATGCATTCCAATGCCTGGCAAATTTATCCAGCCCTGGCGCAGCTAGCGGCAAAGATCGGGGCAATCATGGCTCATCCCCAAATGGCGATCGCTGCTTTTCGTAAGGGAGCTAGTGTCTTAGTCTATCCAGGGGGTGCCCAAGATGTATTCCGTCCCCATAGCCAGCGTCATCAAATTCAATTAGCTGGACGTAAGGGCTTTATTAAACTGGCACTACGAGAAAAGGTTCCGATTGTACCGATTATATCCAATGGTGCCCATGATACCTTGATTGTCTTAGGTGACTGCTATCAACAGGCACGACAACTACACGAGTTGGGGATACCCTGGTTATTTGGTCTTGACCCACAAGTTTTCCCAATTTATCTCGGTTTGCCTTGGGGATTGGCGATTGGTCCTCTACCCAATATACCCTTGCCCATACCCATCACAACTCGTGTTTGCCCTCCGATTGTTTTTGAGCGCTATGGTCGTGTTGCTGCTCGCGATCAAGATTATGTTGATGCTTGTTACGAGCAAGTTTCTACTCAAATGCAATCGGAGCTAAATCGTTTGGTTGCTGGGTTATGAGTAACTGTTCCAATTTTATGGTTTAATTAGCATAGCATTTAAATTTTAGAGATTGAATTTTTGATTTAATGCTCCCTACAGCAAGCCTTATACCTAATCCAACGTTGTTAATGGTCAAGTCAAACTTGAATTACCTAGCAACTAGTATTAGTCCTAGGGAGCATTAATCACTCGGTGACTCTTCCTTGGTAGTTATCCCGGCAAACCCTCAAAATTTCCTGGTCACTATCACTAATAGAACTAATGGGTTGATATCCTTCTAGTCCAACTTTGTAAGGATAAGTAATAGCGCTATAGCGATGGTCAAGACTTAGCCGTTCACCAACTACAGCAATAGGTGAGTGCTGTTGACGGGAAATGGTATGGGACAAAGCGGTTTGGTTGTAGGGATCAATAACCGTCAAATCCATTTGTTTTGAATCTAGGGTGCCGTAAAAACAGCTATATTCTGAGTGAGGCATATATACCGCACCAAGTACGTTGCCCTGATTCGCTTCAAATACTAGATATTCTTTACCAATCTGTCCTGGTTGTGAGGATTCACCATACAGGTAAATGCCATCATCAGGCATTGATGCATTTCGACTCGTTGCTTGAGTGTAGGCTCTAGCTGTAGTATCAATGGCTTGATCTGGCGGTTGAGGTGCTGGTGTTGCTATAGTTGATGAGGTAGTTACCAATCCTATCGTTAGCAATAGCGTTGTTAGGGGTAGTTTTCTAAGATTTAGCAGTTGACGTGCTGACAAGAACGATCCAGTTAATTGGTTAAGCATCATACTTACCCCCTTTGAAAAAAAACTGTAAGACACCCTAAGCAAAAATTCTGAGAGTTTAGACCGTCAATTGATGAAGCCATAATCAATCAGAAAAAGTTAATTTTTCTTAAACCAGAGTTATGTTGACTCTTGAGGTTATAAACCTATTTAAGCCTAAACTATGCTTTGGTTTGTTCCTTTGTTGATCGGTTTATCAACTGTCACACTTGGCGCTGGTCATAGCCTGAAATTTTGCTGAAGCTTGACTATCAGCTTTCTCCCAGCTATTGGTTGACCCAAGCTTTAAGCAACTATGAGTGACCTTTTGCTGAAATAGGTGAGTCCAGACTCATCTTTTATTCAACCCTTGGAATAATTTTTCGTCCAGGTTGAGGTAGAAATTGCTTCTTAAATGGCTCCCCCAGGTTTTTTACCTCCTCACTCTCCGGTTTTGATGTGAAAATTTTGTGAAATTATAGGTGAACTTATACAGTGATGTGAATTTTGCTCTGACTATAGAAATACTCCAAAGGTAAGAACAGAGATTTCGGGGTTTTTTACATTTCTTTACAAAAAAAGAAGTGGTAACCGTTTCTGGCTACCACTCATGCTTGGAAGACAGTCAACCATTAGCTAGCTAGCGATGTACTCCCGGAAATTAGCATGGCGACGCCGTAGCTGTGCTAAAGCTTG
Source organism: Moorena sp. SIO4A5 (assembly GCF_010672005.1). Lineage (NCBI taxonomy): Bacteria > Bacillati > Cyanobacteriota > Cyanophyceae > Coleofasciculales > Coleofasciculaceae > Moorena > Moorena sp. SIO4A5. The sequence goes on from NZ_JAAHHZ010000135.1 coordinate 9,795, forward strand.
ATGTTCTAACTGGCGCACCCGTTCACGACTGAGGTTAAGTCGCTTACCAACTTTAGCCAGAGACAGCTCTTTGCCATCCTCTAACCCAAAGCGTAGCGCTAGCACTTCCCGCTGTTGAGGGGTGAGTTCTGCTAACAGCAGATTTAGGTCTTGCCGCAAGGACTCCTGAGTGGTGTAGTTAACCGGTGTTAGACCATCATCTTCTAGCAGCTCAGACAGCTCTGTGTCTTGGTTATCTCCCACCCGAACGTCGAGAGAGATGGGTTGACGAGCAATGCTCAAATATTCCCGAATCTGAGCTGGTTCTAGATCCAACTCCTTAGCAATCTCGGTGGGAGTAGCATTGCGACCTAGGGTCTGGGATAGTTCCCGTTGTACTTTCTTAATTTTATTGAGCTTTTCAGTAATGTGGATAGGCAGCCGAATTGCACGAGCTTGCTGAGCGATCGCACGGGTGATCGCTTGCCGAATCCACCAATAGGCGTAGGTGGAAAACTTGTAGCCCCTGGTTGGGTCAAATTTCTCAACCCCTCGCTCTAAGCCCAAGGTACCTTCCTGGATCAAGTCCAAGAATTCCATGTTGCGCTTCTGATACTTCTTAGCGATCGCTACTACTAGGCGCAGATTCGCTTCAATCATCTTGCGCTTGGCTCGAGTACCTTGGTCTATGGCTTTTTTCAGTTCTGCTTCGCTCTTATTAATGTACGAAGCCCACTCTTCAGTTGTCGGTTCGCGCTCTAGCTCCTGTTCCAAGGTGGCTTTTTCCCCTAAGAGTGCCATCATTTGCTGCACTTGCTTACCATAAACAATTTCTTGCTCATGGGTCAGCAGAGGTACGCGACCGATCTCATGAAGATAGGTACGAACCATATCTGCTGAGAAGCTAGGCTTGGTCGGCTTGGTCGGCTTAGTCGGCTTAGTAGTTTTGGTTTTGGTCTTAGAAGTGGGCATGGGTGAGTGGTAACTCCAAAAACAAGCAGTATAGTAGATTCTGTTGCGGATGTTTACTCCATCAAGTAACTACAATCTCTTTCCGTTGAGATCATTGCGCCATGGATTGCATTACATTTATTACAAGAGGTATTAACCACCTACCTCCTTCGTTAGAAAGAGATTTAACGGTAACATTGACGCTGTATACTAAGTCAAGTTTTTCTAGGTTTTTTCTGGGGGTTTCCCCAGCTTAGGTAATCCTACAAGTTTACCAGGCACGCTTAGCTCATACTCTTGGGGCGTTGGTGTTGGACCCGCAACCAAATCGAAGATGTGGGCTTGAGGGCTTCGATGTTTCATCTGCTGCTGCCCCCCTGTAGCTATAATATAAGTATCTATACTTGATATATACTTATATATAACGTCTTTACAGATTGGTCTTACACAGCCTCCAGAGGTTTGGCTCCGCAGAGCACTTACTCCTGTAGTAGTTTGCTACTACCCTGGCAGCAACCCTACTTCCGTCGGTGGTTTAAGGTGTTTAGGTTAATCCCCTTTAGTAATGGTTAGACACTTTGGAATTAAGTCGAAGTCATTATGATTTCAATATAGCTCCATTGTATTACATATTTAGACCCCGGTAAAGGTGAAAAGGTTCAACAATTGTTTGCTTTGACGAAAAAATAGCAATATCATAGGGACAGAGTCAGTAGATTACATTGGTTGGACTTGGGATTTTAGTGGGGCTTCCGAGATTAAGCCTCACACACACCCTCCATTAAAATAATCACCCAATAATCAGGAAATAGATAGATATTCTGAAGTGAGATAACCGAACTCATTGGGGTCGTGATGTCTAGACACGCGCCATGAACGGCTACTGCTAATTGAATAATGGCAAGTAATTGGTTGGAGTTGGCTAGGGCGAACTTAGCTAACTATAGAATTAAGGAAGATCCACATCCGACCAACTAGCACTTAGAGAAAACACTGTGCCACACACGATTGTTACCGATACTTGCCAAGGAATTGCTGATTGCGTTGAATGTTGCCCAGTGGCGTGCATTCATCCAGGACCAGGGAAAAATGCCCTGGGGAGTGACTGGTACTGGATTGACTTTTCTAGCTGCATTGACTGTGGCATTTGCGTGGAAGTCTGTCCAGTTGAGGGCGCTATTATACCAGAAGAGCGACCGGATTTGCAGAAAACACCATAATTTTTCGGGATCACGCACGCTATTGGTGTACAAACTATTCCTATGCCTAAAAGCATAAAACTTGGGGATTGTAGACCGTTGAGAAATAGTTCAAAAATTTCTCCCCTACTCCCCTCGATAACAGCATTAAAACTCAATACCAGGTTGTGCTTTAATCCCCTGCTCTTTTAAAGGATGCTTCACTAATGTCATCTCTGTGACTAGGTCAGCTATTTCAATTAGGGCGGCTGGTGCTCCCCTACCGGTTAAGATGACATGGGAATCAGTGGGTTTTTGGTCTAGTCCAGCCAAAACTTGCTCAATGGTTAGATAGTTGAGTTTCAAGGCTATGTTAATCTCATCCAATAGCACTAGCTTAATGTCAGGGTTACGGATAAACCCTAAGGCGGCATCCCAGGCGGATTGAGCTTTTTCGATGTCTCGCTCTCGATCTTGAGTCTCCCAGGTAAAGCCTTCGCCCATGGCATGGAACTCTAATTGAGGGGGATTGTTATCAGTGGCTACTGTCCAGTGCTCTAAGGCAGCTTTTTCTGCGGGTTCCCAAGCACCCTTGATAAATTGTACAATCACAACTCGGTAGCCATGACCAAGGGATCGCAAGACCATGCCTAAGCCAGCTGTGGTCTTCCCTTTGCCGTTGCCGGTATGAACCACAATCAGACCTTTTTGTTTGGAGGCTTTAGCTAGGCGTTGTTCCTGTATTTCCTTGCGTCGCTGCATTTTTTGCTGATATTGCGATCGCGTTAGGCCAGTGCCAGAGGAATCAGCGGTGTTTACCGATTCTAGACCTTGGTTGGAATCACTGGCAGACTTGATTGTGGTATTCATGGGTTTATGATCAATTCATTTTCAGGGACTCTCTAGCATACAGCATCCCTTGACTGTAATGCTTCTAAAGTATCCCTGCCAACACCAAGAAACTTATGGTATCCCCAAAACAGAGGAGTGCTGCTGATCAAGCTATCCCACAACAGCTGACGCGATCGCAAAAAATGTCAAAGAAAATCCCAAAGAAAATCTCCATTGGGGTGCTTTTGGCCTTACTCTCTTGCCTAATGTTGTCGTTTCAGAATATAATTATATATGTAATCTTTAATCAATCTTGGCTCTTTGGTCTACAGAATGTTGAAGTGGGAGGCTTGATGGCTCCTGGTTTAGGCAACTCCCTGCTGATTCTGTGGCTAAAGATGTTGGTGGTAGTACCGCTGATGGCATTTGTGGCTAGGTTACTCTACCCATCGGTGTGGCGAGATATTAGGCGTTGTGCTCACTCGGGGGACTTGCCTTTATTTAGCCAGATGGTGGCGAGTAGCTTCTTTTTATTTTTATCCCAAGTGCTAATATACCTATCATTAGGTATTATTCAACCAGGGGTAGCAATCACCATTTTTTTTATATATCCTATTGTGACGGTAATCTTGACAGGATTGCTGTTTGGGAATCGCACACATCTATTTCCCTCCGATCTATATCGCCCACATCTAGTTCGTGGTCTAGTCATGGTTGGTGTTGTGGGCGGAGCGTTGCTGATTGCCCTGCCTAGTCTTGCAGCTAAGCAGCCCTCTTCTGAATTGGGAGTTATAGCTGCTGCTGGTGCGGGTTTGAGCTTCGCTGTTTACATTATTCTGACCCAAGTCAGTGCTAGAAAGCTCAACCCGATTCCTTATAGCTTTATTAATTTTACATTAATTTTGGTATTTTCTAGCCTGAGCTTATCATTTCCCCTAGATCAATCCTGGCGCTTTTTTGTTGAACCCAGCCACAGACTTGCTTTATACTTCAGCTGTCTGGGGTTGGGGGTAATCACCTTAGTGAGCTATCTGGTGCAAAACTTTGCCATCAGGCTCATTGGTGGGCGTCCAGCTTCGATTATCGGGTCAACAGCACCAGTGTTAACTACCGTCTTAGCCGTGGCGATTATTCAACAAGGTTTAGGGTTACAGGAAATTATCGGATTGTTTCTGGTAACGTTAGGGGTGGTAACCCTAAGTATGGAAAAATTACGGCATCAGAGTTGGAAACGATCACAGTAAAGAAAAAATTAAGCGTAATTGGATATTGACCAACGTGGCACAGGTTATTCTGGAAAACGTTTTTAAAAGTGTTCCCGCCCGCAAAGGGGATACTGTTGTTGCACCAGTAACAACGGAACCTAAGGTGACAAACAACGAAGAGTCACCAAGCCTTGAAGCAGAAAAGTCTGGACAGACACCTAAAACCGTTAATATCTTGCGGCGCATAAATCTGGAAGTCAACGATGGCGAGTTTATGGTGCTGGTTGGTCCTTCAGGCTGTGGCAAAAGTACTCTATTGCGGATCATTGCTGGACTAGAGGAATTGACTGCGGGCAAAATCTGGGTGGGGAACAGACAAGTCAATGACTTACCACCCAAAGAACGAGACATCGCTATGGTGTTTCAAAATTATGCCCTATATCCCCATCTGAGTGTCTATGAAAACATTGCCTTTGGACTCAGACGAACTGGCTATGGGCAAGTGAACATGGCAGAAGACTCTAATGGGAACTCTAATAGTGTGCATTGGGGCAAGAATCTGCCACCCCAAATCAAGCAAGGGCTTGTGGCTACAGGCATGTTGAATGGGGAAGTTCGCTCGAATCTGGAAAATGTGTTAACCACAATGACGCGATCGCTTCCTCGGGAACTGCGATACCTGTCCGAACGAGAGAAAAAGATTGATCAGCAGGTTCGCAAAGTAGCTAAGTTGCTACAAGTAGAACACTTGCTGAATCGATTGCCAAAGCAGCTGTCTGGGGGACAAAAACAACGGATTGCTCTGGGACGGGCAATTTCCCGTAATCCCCAGGTCTTTTTAATGGATGAACCCCTTTCTAATTTGGATGCTAAACTCCGGGCAGAGACTCGCAGCCAAATTGTGAAACTACAGCGGCAGTTAGGTACAACTACGATCTACGTCACCCACGACCAAACGGAAGCGATGACTATGGGGGATCGGATCGCGGTGATGAAAGACGGTCGCATCCAACAGATTGCTCCTCCTCTAGAAATATATAATCAACCGGCTAACCGGTTTGTGGCGGAATTCATTGGTTCACCACCGATGAATTTTATCCCGGTTCAGGTGAAAGCCCCTCGGGTAGTATGCAATTCTCAGTTCCGCCTGACGCTTCCAGAGGTCTGGGAACCCATACTGCACCAGTATGATGGTCAATCCTTAACCTTAGGAGTTCGTCCGGAACATATGAGTATCAGTGCTCCTGCTCCCAAAAACTTGATGGTTACGGTTGAGATAGTGGAAGCCCTAGGTAACGATACTTATCTATCCGTGAGTATCCCCGAAGACTCTACCGTTCTTCAGGTCAGAGTACCACCAGATAAAATTGTCAGAATAGGTGAGGAAATTTGGCTGTCTATAGACCCAGAGAAGATTCATTTATTTAACCCCCATGATGGGATGGCAATTCCTAAGTCT
>NZ_JAAHHZ010000136.1:0-15337 GCF_010672005.1 Moorena sp. SIO4A5
AGTTCTATCAACCGTTGAGATTCTGAGGGTTGTTCTTCTAACCCCAGTTCCACAGCCTTAGCAAACCCCACAATCTGAGGGGTATAAAGTGTGCCAGAACGCATCCCTCGTTCATGTCCACCGCCATGGAGCTGGGGTGCAAGCCTTACTCTGGGGTTACGACGCCGGACATAGAGAGCCCCAATCCCCTTTGGCCCATAAATTTTATGGGCTGTCAAGGACATTAAATCAATCTTCATCGACTGCACATCCAAGGGGATTTTGCCAATAGCCTGGGCAGCATCTGTATGGAAGAGTACATTATGCTGGCGACAAAGATCCCCAATCTCGGCCAAAGGCTGCAACACTCCAATTTCATTATTCGCTGCCATCACTGACACTAATATGGTATCAGGACGGAAAGCCTGCTCTAGCTGGCTTAAATCCACTAGTCCATCATCTTTTACCGGTAGAAATGTCACCTCAAACCCTAGGGTTTCTAAATAGTGACAGGGGTCAAGAACAGCATTGTGTTCAGTTTGCACGGTAATCAGGTGACGTCCTTTACTTAAATAAGCCTCAGCCACCCCTTTAATGGCTAGATTGTTAGCCTCTGTGGCACCACTAGTAAAAATGATCTCGACTGGTGTGGCATTGATAGCATCTGCTAGAATCTGACGACCTTGTTTCACCGCTGCTTCAGCTTCCCAGCCATAGGTATGGCTGATACTCGATGGATTGCCAAAATGTTCAGTGAAGTAGGGTAACATTGCCTCCAACACCCGTTCATCCATAGGTGTTGTGGCATGGCAGTCTAGGTAAATTGGGCGATGCATGGTTTTTCGTTAGTTAAAAATTGCAGCTGGATATTCCGCCTACACTCGTATAGTTAGGAGGGGAGGAATGCTGCGTACCACTAATGGTTTTCCTGATTTTGATAGGACTGCTACGGGATACATTATGATAAACCTGCTCCCCATCACCTGATCACCCCATCATCAGGTGATAGGGACCACAGTTTTTGAGACTGCTTTCCTAGATCACCAAGGGCTACAGGTTAACATCCCATTACCCAAGCGATGCAGTCGGCCAAAGGGGGTTTCCCCCCACTCGCTATTGCATCAAGAATGGATGGTTCATTTTCCATTGTCCATTTTTTGGCAGCTTTCGCTGTTCATTCTCCTCACAACCCACTCCACCCTTTAAGAATTTAGTGCAGTTCATCAAAACGGCAATTTTGACTGAATACGCTTTAACTCGAGACATGTTGAACAGATTGATTTAATTTTCCCTGGTGTCAAGGCAGAATTAACTACACGAGTTTTGAGACCGCATTTAGGACAGATGGGTTGATGATTAATGATCACCCACATGCCCCACTTGAACTCAATTACTTTTTCAAGCTCAAGCTGTTTCAGTCCTTGGGCAAGTCGCTCTTCTGAATACCGGCACTTCCTGTTCAATTCATCTTGAGTCAGTTTCCCATAGTCAGATGTACAGAGTAGATGAATGATTTTACCACAGGTTTCTTGTAAGTTACTTAATTGTTCTTGGGGAGCTACAGGCTTCTCGGGTTTGGTGTAGCGGGGAGGGCACAGTGGGTAGCTCGAGAAATTCACTCGATTGTGTGTAGTGACTTTCTGTGTAGTGACTTTCTGTGTAGTGACTTTCTGCTTCCAACGGACTAACGTTGAAGAACCACCGTGGCCACTTGTCATGGGAATGTAGCACTTATCTGACTTAATTTTGAGTTGCTGATTTTCCTGAGCAAGGGTATTGCTTTGCTTAGCGGTTACCCTTTTCTCCCAGTTCTGATGCTTTAACATATGGTGTAGATGTAATGTAGATGTTCAACCCTTTTCACAACCATCATAATTTTGTTAAAAATATTGAACAACCGTGATTATACGTAAGATACTCTTTTGCCCACCGGGGAGTTACCACTGAGTTTTCACGGAGAAGATTAGCGATGCTCCATTCATGTTTGGGCAGCATGGTGGTATAGCGCTACGCTTAGCGTCAGAAGTCAGAAGTCAGAAGTCACAAGTAAGCTAGACTCACGTTTCGGAGTTTAGGAGCGATGCAGCGCGGTCTTGGGGAGGCAGTGCGGTCTTGGGGGTTCCCCCCATGAGCAACTGCCGTGGTTTCCCCCACTCGCGCTTTGCATCAAGACAATGTCCTAATTTGAATGCCTAGTGCTATATGGACGCGCTTCGGTTGTGGCTATGCGATCGCATGGTTGCCAGCTGGGGTCAATTTCGATTTCTAGTGCTCCCTACCAAAGCCGAGAATGACCACGCCCAAGCCCACACTTACCAGATCGGGAAGTGTTACATTATGTCACCAGAACAGAGTGGTAAAAAAATTGGACACAAGTAAAGACAGTTCCTTAAAACACAGCAAAATTCACCAAAGGCTAAGTCAATTGATTAAGGTACTGGCTCAAAAATTGGGTAGTGTCCGGGAACTTGCTAGGCAAGTCAATGTCACTAACAATACCTTGACAAATTGGATGAATTGTGATAATACTCCCAGCTTAGAGAAGCTAGAGAGGCTGGCTAAAGGTATTGGTTGGACAACGGAAGAGTTGATCAGCTTCTTGGTCAGTGAGGAAAACCCTCTCGAAGCCATTGAGCGAAACAAGAAATCGAGTTCCTCTACTTTGACACCACCTATTTCCATGGAGCAGATTTTGGCAGAGCTTCAGTGGCGACCAGTACAGCAATTAGTTGAGATTAATTTAGCGATCGCTAAACGGTTGCAAAGGGAATTCAGTGGTTCGACAGATACCACCGGCCTAGAGGAGGTGTTAAATCAGTCTCCTAAATTTGAGGAACTCAAGGGAGTGAAATTTATTTCACTGAGCTTAAAGGCCAGGCGACGATTAAAGAATTGGGTGACAATCTGCCAAAGTTATGTAGGCTTGAGTCCAGAGGAATTTATCCAAGTCGCTGTCGAGAAGCACAAAATTGACCCAGGAACCTTTGGGCTATTTTATAAGAGCATCATGGAACTCTCTAGTACTCCGTTTCCCCAGAGTTACTATGAGTGGCTTTTCCCGTTAATTTCTCCAGTGAGTGGTTGGATCGGGTCAGCACAAGAAACTCCTATTCTAGATTTTTCGAGAACTTACACAGAAACTTACACAGAACCTTGGAGTCATTTTATTGAGAATTTAGAAGACAGTGGTAATGGAGTGACTAGCAAGTCTAGTTCAGTTCTGTGTTAACCAGGTTTTATTAACGGTTGACGATTGACGGTTGACTGTCAACGGTGAAGATAAAGAAACTTTCTACACATAAACCGTTGCGGGTAGTGCATCACAGAAGTGTGGGAATGGTAAGATGGCAGAGGTAAATAAAATACTTCAATGTTATGGAATGTCCTCTGTGTGGTCATCACAAGACTCATAAACACGGGAAAACTAGCAAGGGTTGTCAACGCTATTACTGTCGAGTTTGTCGGCAGACTTTCACAGAAACCTTTGATACTATCTATTACCGATCGACTTGTGAACCCTGAACAAATCCGTGCAGTATTACAAGCGATCGCAGCAAGGTTGCAGTTTAAGAGGAGTTAGCCGTACTACGCATCTGGCATACAACACAGTGGTGAGTAATGTCCGAAAAGCTTCTCTATTTGGACAAATGGTTCATAACGCTCTTGTGCAAAAGGTAGAAACAGAGCAGATAACTAGCGATGAGTTTTGGTCATTTGTGCAAAAAAACAATTTCACTGTCTCCGAGATCAGATGATAGTGGGAGATTGCTGGATTGGGATAAATCAAGATCTTGGAAACGGACTAATTCTTGCTGCTAGAGTGGGCAAGCATACTGACGAGTTGATCTCTCAATTCCTAGTTAAAACAGAAGGCAAAACAGATTGTCAACAATGGCATACAGATGGTTGGGGTGGGTATGAGCGAGTTCTACCAACTGATGTCAAACACATCTGACGGTAAAGACCAGACCCAAAAATTAGAGCGAACGTTCCGGAATTGTCCGCCAGCAGACTCGACGGTGGCATCGCCGACAGAACTTGCTTTGCCAAAGCCTGGAAGCAAACTGAGGCAACAGTAAGGTTAGTGGTCAGCTATTTCAATTGGATTTGGATTCATAGTCGTGCATCACAATACAGCAGCACAAAGAGCCGGATTAGCTATCGCTCCTTGGAGCTGGCATGATTTAATCACCTATTCCACACTTTGCTAACACCATTACTGCTATTGAGTAGTGCATCGTGCCATTACCGTGACAATCACGATTTAGCTATCCCACACTTCTTTAATGCACCACCCCTGAATCCTTACCTTGGAGGTTGCAACAAAAAGTTACGAGGTAGTATTTCTGTTAAGATAGCACTGGGGGTCGCCTGGTTGACTGACAAAACTTCCAGAATGCTTGTCCGATGGGGGCTAAGCGCGTTTATAGCCATCAGACCGTGAAAAGCTTATAAGCGCGGTAGTTGTGGTCGCGAGTTCACCCGCTCGATTCACCTGTTAAACAACAGATACCGAATAGGCTTTTTCCTTGGAGCCGAAAAAGTTTATAGAGAAAGGTATTTGGGGCTTTATTCCCAACTTTTGTCAGTCAACCAGGGTCAAAACTGATGATTGCTTCAAAACCAAACACTAAAAAAAGTAATTTAAACATTATTTTGGGGTATCATTATGGATACTGGAATAGTAGCATTAACAACTTATAAAATTCCAATATATTTGGAGAAATAATTCTATGAAAGTTGAGGTGGCACAAGATCTGTACCCTTCTAGGGGAGACAAGAGTGGATTTATTAAAAGAAAAGAGCAAATCATTTATGGTACTATTGAACAATTTAAAAAGGCTCAACTTGATAACAAAGAAGTTACTTTTTATAAAAAAAATGGGTACTTGATTATTGAAAAGATGTTATATTTTAATGAATTAAATAATTTAAAAAATGAAGCTAAAAAAATAAAAAAAAATCCTTATAAGAATCTGAAAATCCAGAAATTATTAGAGAGATAGACTCTAAAATCGTAAGGTCTGTATTTAATATTCATAAAACTAATGAAATATTTAAAAAACTCTGTTACAGTCGGAAGATTTTAAATATTGCAGAAGCATTGCTAGGAAGCCCAACGTATATTCATCAATCAAGAATGAATTGTAAAGATAGATTTGATGGTAAAGGGTTTTATTGGCATTCAGATTTTGAGACTTGGCATAGTGAAGATGGTATGCCTAACATGAGAGCTGTAAGCTGTTCTATTTTGCTTACTGATAATAATGAGTTTAATGGTCCATTACTACTAGTACCAGGCTCTCATAAATACTTTATTCAATGTCCGGGGAAAACTCCAGAAGCTCATTATAAACACTCTTTAAAGAAACAGGAATATGGCGTACCTACAAAAGACTCAATCACCAAAATAATCAAGAAACATGGTATAACTTCGTTTAAAGCCAAAGCAGGTTCGGTTATATTTTTTGATTGTAATATAATTCATGGTTCATCTGACAATTTATCACCATTTCCTAGATATAATCTTTTCTTTGTTTACAATAGTATATACAATAAATTGATATCTCCCTATGCTGGCACAAAACCAAGACCAGAATTTATTGCATCAAGAGAGCATTAATTTATTATAGATAAATCAAATAGAATTTATCTATAAATTATCAAAAAGTCGTAAGCATTCAGCTCTCAGCTCTCAGCTCTCAGCTCTCAGCTCTCAGCTTTGAGCTTTTAAATAAAACAAGTAAGCATTCGTTTAATCTTTGTTACGTCAGCTGAATGCTGACGGCTGACGGCTGACGGCTGACGGCTGACGGCTGAATGCTTACAAAAAGTCTCTGTTGGAGTTGATTATTTTATTAGCTTTCCTCACTATTTATTTCATAAAAACCTTCTTTATTATGTACCTCTTCTCCAGTCAAAGGAGGATTAAATACACATATCATACGCATGGTTTCTGTTGCTCTTAAATAATGTCTTTCGTGCTTGTTCAAAAAATACAAAGTACCATCTGAAATAGGATGTATTTCACCTGTTTCTATGTCTTCTATTTCTCCATTTCCAGCTACACAATAAACAGCTTCGATATGATATTTATACCAAATATAAGTTTCTGTTCCAGCATGAATTAAAGTATCATGTAGAGAAAAGCCAACTTGGTCATCTTTTAATAAAAAACGACGACTTGTCCAGTTGCCATTTGGTGCTTTAACTTCCCGCTTTGTTCCAATAATTTCTTTTAAGCGACGTACAATCATATAGTATTTCTTATTTACATATACTAATTACTACATATTGTATCCCACATTCCGCAGGTTTGTTACACCAGTAGATAATATTTTTGGCAGGGAGCACCAAGAAACTGAAGAATCCTGTGATGCTCATGAGTTAAGTTGACAATTTGCTCGACTCCGCCTAGGATAACTAAATGAATCGACTGAAAGCACTGAAATACCCACCGCATTGTCGGGGTAGCCGTCGGCTTACCCAATTGGTTGTTAATAGTTTGCTTAGTCCGGGCGAGAGCTTGGCGTAAGGCTCTTTGGGCGAGAGTGTAAACCAATAAACAAAGACGGTCATCAAAGAGAAGCAGTGGTTCACTCCCCTCTCCGACGAAGATGTTCAGTGGCAATGCCATTCAAAGAATTTTTCAAATAGGTATAGTGGAGCGCTGACTAAGCCCTTACCATTGATAATCATGGCTTTTACCGCTACTTATGCACTGAGCTTCTCTTGGGAGTGGGTTCCCAACTCCTGGTTAATTTGTTCCACTAGCCCGATCTGGTCAATGATGCCTGCCACTATGCCACAGTGGTCAAGATCTTGTACTCTAACTCTAATTGAAGATGCTATTGGTTTCATCCATAGAAAATACCATAGTTATCCTCTCTAACCTGCGGAATGTGGGTTGTATGACTAATTTTCAGCAAAAACTTCTCTTACCGCTTCTGATAATTTATTTAATCCTATATTTAACACCTCTTCTTCAATAATCAGTGGCGGTAAAAATTTAACTACTTGACTGTTGCTACCACAAGTTTCCACTAATAGTTTTTTTTCAAATGATCTGGTGGAAACTTGTTTTGCAAAACCTTCTTTCGGCATTTCTAGTCCCCAAATCATACCTCTACCTCTAGCTTGCATTTGTAATTCTGGTAATTCATCAGCCAGTTTTTGTAATGATTTTTGAATAATCTTAGATTTATATTCAACAGCCTTGGTTAAATCATCGTTTTCCCAATAACCAAGTAACTCCGTTGCAGCAACAAAAGCCAAATTATTACCTCTAAATGTACCTGTATGTTTTCCAGGAAGCCATTGATCAAGTTCTGGACGAATCAATAGTAGTGCCATTGGTAGCCCACCTCCAATGGATTTAGATAAACAAATCATATCTGGCAGAATTCCAATTTTTTCAAAACTAAAAAAGGTACCTGTTCGTCCATTACCGACTTGTATATCGTCAATAATAAATAATATATTAAACTCACGACATAATGCCTGAAGTTTTTTTAACCAAGTTTCACTAGCAATATTAATACCGCCTTCTCCCTGTATAGTTTCCACAATTATTGCGGCGGGTATCTCAATACCACTACCGGGATCTATTAATAGTTTTCGCAAATAGTTAATCGTGTCAACGTCTTTGCCGAAATAGCCATCAAAAGGGACATGATCTACATTTATCCTGAGACTATAAGCTTTATCATGATAAAACTGATTGCCTGTTATAGCAAGTGATCCCATCGTTAAACCATGATACCCATTGGTAAAAGCAATGATATTAGAACGCTTCTTGACCATACGAGCTAGTTTCAAGGCTGCTTCAACTGCATTAGTACCAGTTGGTCCAGTAAATTGCAGTTTATATTCAAGATTTTTGGGTACAAGAATAGTATCTGAAAACTTTTGCATAAAATTCCTTTTGGCAACAGTTGCTTTGTCTAGTGAGTGTACAATACGATTGTTTTGCAGATAGTCTATCCAAGCATTTATCACTTTGGGATTATTATGTCCATAATTCAAAACCCCTGCTCCGGCAAAAAAATCAATATATTTATTTCCCTGTTCATCATAAATTACTGCACCTTCAGCCATATCAAAAACAGCAGGAAAAGAACGAATATAACTTCTAACATTTGACTCTAAAGACTCTATGATTTTCATGATTTATCAATTAATTTTTATTTAATTTAAGAGGAAAAATTTTATATAAAATCTCAGGAGCGTGTGATTCTGTATCAAAATGATAAACATCAAGAAATGAATTGGTTTGGCAATTAGCTTTATTTTCCTCGGCAAAACCCATAAAAAGATTTTGTGATAATTTATTTGCCGGTGAAATGGTTGTTTCTAAACTTTGAATATCACTAAAATTTGGTTGTTTGGTTAGCCATTTTAACATATTCGTGGCAACTTTTCTGCCTCTGGCTTTTTCGGCAACGGCTACCTGCCATATAAACAGGCATTTCGAATTTTCGGGCTTTAAATAACCAGAGATGAAACCGATTATTTTCTGCTCATATTCTGCAACAACACAAGTATTTTTAAAATCACTACAAATAAGATAATAATAGTATTGGGAGTTAACATCTAAAGGTGGGCATTTTTTGATTAGATGATAAACCTCAAGTCCATCTTCTAACCTTGGATGTCTGTAAGTTATAATAGAATCGGCTTTCATATTTAGTTGACTTTTTTTTTATTTTTTGTTATTGAACCAATCATCACAACACATGCATAATTGTTCAAAGCAAAGGGACATCGAGTTATGGGTACTCTATTTCATTTGAGCATTTTTTTTGAGTGAAATAGTAATCCTTAAGCTATTATACCTGCATTTAATTATTTTTATTTTTTAATTTTTATTAATCGCTAAGAGAAGGAATTCCCACAAGACTCTGAAGGGGTGACGAAATAGCCTGAAACGCTTTAAATGTAAAGTGTTCACCATTTTGTGGAAAAAAAAAGATAGGTCGATTATTTGCAACAAGACCTACCAATTTAAAATGTTACCTGCATTTTACCAAAACCACTTAAGGTGCGCTTTCCGTAGGCGAATTAAATTCGCCTACGGAAAGCGCACCTTGAGATGACGCAAGTAAAAGTAAAATTAACAATTGTAGTGTTAGATATTGGCCAGGAGTCAGATGAGTCTCCAACACCGTCTGGTAGAATTGTTGAAAAAACTGGCATCCGGGAAGCAGTCACCCTTACTCTAAGTCTGGTAACCATTAGCCTCAAGCTGAAAGCCCATGGGGGAAAGAGCTTTGGTGCTTGCCTGGCACAAATTGCCGGAATTGGATAGAATCAGTGACGGGATTTGCGATCGCACAACTCCTCCAAGGGCTAAACTGTCTTAAGCCTTAATCCTTTATTTTTATGATGCTACCTGGTCAAGAACCCCCAGAACTCCTGAAAAAACACCTATTTTTCCAAGGAAGACGATTTAGCTTCGAGGTGAATAATCTACGTCTTCCTAATCAATCAGAAGGGCAATGGGAATGTATCCGTCACCCTGGTGGTTCCTTGGCGGTACCGGTAACACCCGATGGGAAACTGGTACTCGTACGGCAATATCGCTTTGCTGTTAGTGGGCGTCTTTTGGAATTCCCTGCTGGTACGGTAGAATCCCATGAAAGCCCAGCTGAAACTATTAAACGGGAGATAGAAGAAGAAACTGGCTATCGCGCTCATCGCTGGAAATCTTTGGGTAAATTTCCCCTTGCTCCTGGCTATTCTGATGAGTACATTTATGCGTTTCTGGCGCAGGATTTGGAGAAATTGGAAGCCCCTCCTAAGCAAGATGCTGATGAGGATATAGAGGTGGTTTTAATGACACCAAAGGAGTTAGAACAAGCTATCTTGGAGGGTGAGCCAGTGGATGCTAAATCTATTTCCAGCTTTTTTATGGCTCGCCCGTTCTTGAATGAGTAACCTGATTCTCTTCTGGCATCGCCGTGATTTACGCATTTCTGACAATGTGGGACTAGCTGCTGGTTTTGAGCTCAGTCCCAAGCTTGTTGGTGTTTTCTGCCTTGACCCTACTATTCTAGAGCGGGATGATATTGCGCCAGCAAGAGTAACTTATATGATTGGCTGCTTACAACAATTGCAGCAAAGTTACAGACAAGCTGGTAGCCAACTATTAATATTACATCAAGACCCTAGGCAAGGAATTCCTAATTTAGCTGCTGCTCTGGAGGCTAAAGCTGTTTGTTGGAATTGGGATGTGGAACCTTATTCTAAGGAACGGGATCAAGCTGTAGCAGCAGGGTTGAAGGAAAAGGGTATTGCTGTCTATAACTATTGGGATCAGTTATTACACGCACCAGGAGACATTTTCACTAAGTCTGGCAATCCCTATAGTGTCTACACTCCTTTCTGGAAAAATTGGCAAGGTCAATCTAAGGCACAACCTGTAGCAACATTGAGTAGGGTTGAATCCTTGACGGAAATAGAACAAGACCATGCTTTGGCAGCAGGGGTGATTGATTTACCTAGTGCTAGAGATTTGGGGTATGTCTGGGAGAATGAATTGTTAGTGCCACCAGGGGAAAAGGTAGCCCAAGAGATACTGGAGAAATTTTGCGATCGCACTATTGGGGATTATCAGGAACAACGTAATTTCCCAGGGGTAGATGGTACCTCGAAACTTAGTGCTGCTCTCAAGTTTGGTGTGATTGGGATTCGCACGGTTTGGCAGGCCGCTCAGAATGCTTATAATTTGAGTCGCAGTGATGAAGCTCGTCAAAGTATCCAAACTTGGCAACAGGAACTGGCTTGGCGGGAATTTTACCAACATGCCATGTATTTCTTCCCAGAATTAGCACAAGGGCCTTATCGCCAGAAATTCCAAGATTTTCCCTGGGAGAATAATCCAGAATTCTTTCAAGCTTGGTGTGAGGGCAAGACTGGCTACCCGATCGTTGATGCTGCGATGAGGCAGTTAAATCAAACCGGATGGATGCATAACCGCTGTCGGATGATTGTTGCTAGTTTTCTGACTAAGGATTTGATTATTAATTGGCAGTGGGGGGAAAAGTATTTTATGCAGCGGTTATGGGATGGAGACCTGAGTGCTAATAATGGTGGTTGGCAATGGAGTGCCTCTAGTGGGATGGATCCTAAACCATTGCGAATTTTTAACCCAGCTAGTCAGGCTAAAAAGTTTGACCCGGACGGTGAGTATATTCGGGAATGGTTACCAGAGTTGAGTTCTGTGGATACGGAGTATGTGGTAACTGGGAAAATTCCTGAAAGCGATCGCGAAATGTGTGGGTATCCAGCACCAATTGTCGATCATAATCAGCAGCAGCGTCGGTTTAAGGAGTTGTATAAGGAATTGCAGTGATGCCAAGGCGTTGCTTAATAATGGAATGATTTTAAGAGTGAGGTGGAACTGGCATCAGGCGTGGAACTGGCATCTTGTGTAGAACTGGCATCTTGTGTAGAACTGGCATCTTGCCAGTTTCCTCCTTATTTTCGAGCGGGCAGGATGCCCACTCTACTCCTATTGATTCCAAGATTCAGCAATGCCGATGCCAAAGATGGTGCGTTACGGGGCGGGCTGTCCCAACAATGGCGCTCGGAGTTGAACATGAGGGCAAACCCGCCCCTAAGGCACCCTACGTACTCTCTTCTTGCTCCATGGGCAGGAAAGCTTAGGAGGCTTAATCCCTGGTAATTACCGGTAGTTATTTGCAAAAACCGTAGATGTATCCATCTTTCCGGTGTATCGCCGAAATATCTTGAGGCTTGCAACTTTTGTATCCTTTCATCCCCAGAGGGTTGAATCCAAAGCTGCCCTTACTCCTAGGGGTGACTTTGCCTATGCCCAGTTTCTGGTGTCTCGCTATATCCCCAGTCATCCATCCTTTAACAGGCTTCAGTGGGTTGTGCCTAATAGGGTAACCGTACTTGTTGAGAGCCGCTTTCTGTCGTCCTCCCTGCCCTTTACAGGTAACAAATAGAGGTTGTAACGTCTTGAGATCTAAGTTTTCAATATTTCCTACACAAGCGGCGTCAATCCAGTGCTGCTTAGGTAGTCCTAGCCAAGTCCTGTTGTACTTAGTCTGCGCTCCTGTTCCAGTGACGACTACTTTAGTATCTTTCAATACCTTGACCAATTTGTTCCGAGTTGCGTTTACCGCTGCTGCATCCAATAATGGTTGTTTGGCTTTGGTTTTGATTTTTTGTAGTAGGCTGGGTTTCTTTTTTAGAAACTCTTCTATGGGCTTGTTTCCTTTGCGCTGATTACACTTTTCGCAAGCCAAACAGAGATTACTTACTCTGTTACTACCACCCTTTGATCTTGGGTGAATGTGCTCGATCTGTAGAGGGACATTTTGCCTCCCGCAATAAGTACATTCTCTCCCCCACTTTTCGAGTAAATACTCTCTGACTTCGTAGCCAGCTAACTCGCCTTGTTGGTACTCTACTCCACTGATTTCAGGGTTTAGCATTTTTTGAGTGTCAAACTTAACTCGTTCAATCCAGATTTCACAGACTGGGCAGAATTTAATTAATCGCTTAACCCAAGTTTCAGTTGTCAAAATCCTGTGTTCTAAACTAGGAGGAAGCCAGCCCTGTGGTCGTTTGCGGTTAAGGAATCTGGGCTTTCGGTAACGAGTGTTGCGATTACGTCTTCCGCGTCTGACAGCTCTTCTAGATTCCAGTTTTTTCTTGATCAATCCTCCTCTGTGTTCTAATTCCATTCCCCAAATAACTTGCCCGTCTCGAACCAGGGCGAACCCAGTAGTCTTGCTACCCGGGTCAATTTTTATTTGGCAAGGTGAGATAACTGGATTAGCGATCGCAGTCTTCAAGATGATTGTAAATGGATACATTCTAAAGACAGCTGCTTTTCCTTTTTCTAGCAGGCGGCGAGCCTTCTTTGGGTGAATAGGATTTAATGGTTGCTTGTTCACGTCAATAACAAAAACATAATTTTGCATCGTTAAATGCCTCAAGTTGGTAAGGTGTGCCTCGACAATGTTGTAAAAGCTTGTTGAGCTAACTACACGGTTGCCTTCGTCTTAATAGTTAGCGATAGAGCTACAAACTGGCGTTCATTTGTAGGTATCATGGCTTGAACAACGTAGTAAATGAATACTTAGTCTGCATCCTGGTTGGCAATTCCTGGAGTTACCGGAAATTACCAAGGCTTAGGCCAGGAGTCTATCATCAAAATCAACCAACCTATGCTAGGGTAACATTCCATCATGAAGACTCATTTCTTCAAGAAGTAATAATTCCCTATTACGAAGAACTAGGCTTAGTACCCAGACCAACAAGTTTGGATGAATTTGCTACCAAGCCAATTCCCGAACTGCCTAGTGATGCTGCCACAAAAAAAGCCATGTACCAACGGCTGCGCAACGAATATTATGCTCATTTCAATCAGTATCGCCATCTACTGGAAGCAAACTCCCCTCGGGTATTAGATCGGGTTCCCAAGGAAGAAATACGAAACTATGTAGTTCACCAACAAGATGCCAATAGTGACTTCGCGGTTTTGGCAGTCAGAGAAGTAGAGATATTCTGTCCTTTCAGTAGATCCGAAGTTGAAAAGATCGCCTTAGTAGACATACCCGGTTTAGGGGACCTCAGAGTAGGGGATGAAAACCTGATGCTACAAACCCTAGGGGAGCGAGTGGATGTAGTTCTTTTTGTGCGGAGACCAGACTCTGTACGCTACGGCTGGGAAGCAAGAGATACAAAACTTTATGACACAGCCCATAAAGCCCTCAATGACCTGCCAGAGCGGTCTTTCATGGTACTCAACAAAATGAGCAGTGCTGATAAATACAACTCTAAAGGCTGTGAAACCCTTAAAAGAACGATTCGGGAAAACCACATAGAGGTGGTTAATTGTGTAATCGCTGACTGTTCTAATCCTGACCAAGCAAATCAAGTTCTGGAGTTAATTCTAGATTACCTAGTTGACAACATTGAAGACCTCGACAGTAAATATGCCAAAGCTTACCAAGACCATATAGATATCCTCCACAAAGACTTAGAAACTGATTTACAGAAAGCCAGTAAAGCCCTAGCTGGATTTGGGGATGAAGACCAGTTATTTGTGGACCGATTCAAGGAATTTAAAGAAGAACTATCTGACAGTCTTGAAAAATTCCTCAAAAAACTCAGAAAAGACCGGGAAACAGTTGATCCTTACTTTAAAGCAAAAGTCGATACTGTAATGAAAGCCTGCCAAAGTGACCCGGGAATTCCAGCACTAGAAGAAATTGAAAGACAACGCACAGACCGATTCGGAGGCTCTTACAGGGTAAGAATTCAGGTGAGAGGGGTTGACAAAATCAAGAAATCCGGTATGGTGACGGCATGAGCGAAAAACCGAAACCCGAAAAACTAGCTCCCCCCCAACTCAAGCAACTGACAACGGAGCAGTTGGTGGTCATGATACTAGAGCAGCAAAAGCTGATTGACCAACTGGAGCGAGGAAGTAGCCCTGCTCAAGCTCAGACTCAGACCCAACAGCCAAATTACCTCACAACCGCCATAGCGCGGACTTAATTCAGAAATCGGAAAAACCCAAACCGCCAGAGTCAATAGCCCCTCAAGCCAAAAGAAAACCTGGAGGGCAGCCGGGACATCAAGGAAAAACCAGAAAAGGTATGGCGCGAGTAGACCGCTACCAAATTGTCAGACCATCAGTGTGTCCCAACTGTGGCGGCTGTTGAATTCCTTGATGCACCTTTATCTGTAAGCCGTAAACAAGTCGCCCAACTCGTAGAGCGTCCCGTAGAAATAGTCGAATATCAGTATCACACTTGCAAATGTGTCCATTGCCACAGGCTTTGTCATTGAAGCCAAAGCCCCTGGAGTCATCCCAGGACTTGACTTGGGCATCTCCAACAGCGCGATGCTGGCAAGGATTGGAAATCACGGAAACCTATCCGAAGAAAAACAACAAGAATGGCTACTAGAGTTGACAGGACTCAAAATTGGAGTGGGAACTAATGCCGCCACCAATCGACGACTGGCGCAGTCGGTAGCTATACCTATTCAAGAACTTTGGCAGTGGGCGCAACAACAGCAACACCTGCACGTTGATGAAACCCCGTGGGGAGTGGCTGGAGTAAAAGAATGGTTGTGGACTGTTGCCGGAGCCAAATTTTCGGGCGTTCCATGCCGCAGATACCCGAGGGCGGGTGGAACTCGAACAAATTGTGGGTTCCGAATTTGCATAAGTCCTCAGTTGAGATGACAGAGCGTGTCTATAACGGTTACAAAGTCGCTCACCAGCAGAAGTGTTTAGCTCATCAGCAGACGGCACTTCAAACAAGTACACCGCTTGGGTCATGGCAATAACCCGAAATTGGGACAACGGTTC
>NZ_JAAHHZ010000137.1:0-15324 GCF_010672005.1 Moorena sp. SIO4A5
AGGGAATTTGGAGTGAGCCCAGGGATAACAATCGCTCCCAAACCTGATTCAACCGTCCCGTTGCAACCTAGCCAGCTCCTGATCTTTCCCCTCCTGGGAGGGGTTAGGGGTGGGTTCCCTACACCCTTCACCCCAAACCCCACACCCTGTAAGGCTTTGAAGGCTGTTTGTCACCCCGTCAGTAGAAAATGATGAACCTAGCGATAAAGTTGGCTGTATTCGTAATTTCAATCTCAAAGAAGGGGGGAATATTCGAGAGAAGCTATTGGTTCTAAGCGACTTAGATTATTTATTTTCCTACTCAATTCTCGAATCCCCCATGCCATTAACGAACTATGTGGCAACATTTCAGCTTAAGCCAATCACAGATGGAGATCGAACTTATGCTGAATGGACAGCAATATTCGACTGTGACTCCCAAGACGAAAAGCATCTGATTAAGTTAGTAGGTGATGGTGTTTTTCAGACAGGTTTCAACGCATTGAACCAGATATTTAATAAATAATGGAGAACCGTTAACATGGCAGATGCACAGTATTGGATCGAGAAACTCAAACTCGATAAATTAGAAGAGATTGGCGGCTACTTTCGCTCACATCTTAAATCAGAAAAAACAGTCTCTCAGATAGCTGGTTCTGAAGGTGGCAATGATCGTAGATTGTGGGAAGTCAATTATTACCTCCTGCAGAATAATGATGTTACAGCACTTCATCAACTCAAGCAAGATGAAATATGGCATTTTTACGCGGGTAACCCATTGGCTCTTCATATATTCCCCAATGATGGAAATTACCGGAAAATTAAGCTGGGTAGTAACTTGGACGCGGGTGAAGTTTTTCAGGCAGTTGCGACCCATGATATTTGGTTTGGAGCCACAATGCTTGAACCCAATTCTTTTGCGCTAGTTGGTACTACTCTAGCGCCCGGTTGGCATCCAACCGATTCCACAAAACCTACTCCTAATCAGTTGGAAAAATTGATGGAAATTTATCCGCAACATCAAGATTTAATTAAGCGATTAACGCTCAGTATATAGCTGTAATTCATATTAAATCGTTGTAGAGGAACGTTTATGACTGTATTCTCATCACCCAATTTTAATTATGGGTATCCCACGCCGGGTCAACAGGAACTTAATAGTCAAGACATCATGAACCATGTCTTTTTTCTCTCCCCCAGTGAATGGAAAAAGACGCGAGAAGAAAAACAATTTGACTATATCGTTATTGGCAGTGGCTTTTGTGCTCTTGGCTTTATTGAAAGAATTATCAAAAAAGATGATAATGCCAGAATCCTGCTCATCGAACGCGGGTCATTTTTCCTGCCCGAACACGTTCAAAATTTACCGATTTCCTACCAAAAACTGTTACTAAAACAGGTTCTAAAAACCTTTCCCTGGACTTTATCTTCTAAGACCCTTAATCTTAATAAATATATTAAATGGCAGCATGGGATAGTTCCCTTTTTCGGAGGTGGCTCGACCCTATGGAGTTCCTGGTGCCCGGAACCGACAACAGCGGAAATGAACGGTTGGCCTCAAGCAACGATTAAGGCAGCGCAAGACTATTTCAAGACGGCGAAAATGTTACTGAATGTGGTTGGAGCCAATCACGAAGAAACCGGAAATATCTTTGACCACTGGCAAAATAAACTAACTGAGAGATTGAAGCAAAATCTTCAGGATATTAAGTCAGCCACCCGCGTCGAACATGCTCAGATTGCCGTCGGCACTCCAACGATTACATCCACTGACGTGGAAAAGTTTTCCACACCAGGGCCACTTCTGGATGAGGTAATAAAATGCCAGGAAGAAGCCAAAAAACGTCAGATTGATTCCCGACTGAGTATTGTCACCGAATGTACAGTGACACGGATCTGGCAACAGGAAAACCAAGCAACAGCATTGGAAACAACCCGTGGGGTGGTCAATGTTGGCGATAGTAAAGTTATTTTAGCCATGGGGAGTATACCGTCAACAACCCTGGTTTTGAATTCTTTTCCACAAGCAAAAAATGCGGGTAAGCGGTTTACCGCCCACTTTATCAGTGCCATTGTTGCCCGTATCCCCCGAGACGACTTTCTGGAAATCTTTGACTGGGAAGAAAGCATTAAAGATGATTTAAGGAAAAAAAATCTACAGTTGGCAGCTATCTACTTGGCTGGGGTCGATCAGGAAACTCAGGGACAATATCACATTCAACTCTCAGCTATATCCGATCCTGACCCAACTAATAAGACTCACATTGATACAGCGGCTCGTAATATGCCGGATGTGGTAGCCACCGCCTCACCCAAGCAACTTGAGACATCCAAGGATTACATCGTGTTTGTCTGTGCGGTTCTGGGTGAACTATTCGATAACCCTGGTAACGGGTTACAAAAAAATGATGGGGACGATCCCACAACCAATGTTACCCTGCAAGTGTTGGAAACGGACAAAGACTTATCCCTGTGGGATACTATGGACAAAGCCACTTTTGAGGTTCTTGAGCAGGGTTTGTCCCCAAAAGGAAAAGACCGAGTAGAATATTGGCACGGTGATCCGGATACGGGACAATGGAAGCGCGAACGCCACAAAATTCGTGTTCCCGGATTGGTACACGAAGCCTCAACCATGTGGATTGGGGATGATGAAGAGGCTGTTGTCGGGTTAGATTATCGGCTCAAGGGTGTAGAGAACGTCTATATCACCGGAGCTTCACTTTGGCCCACTGGCGGTTCTTGGAACCCAACGTTGACCATGGTTGCCCTTGCCCAACATCTAGCCGATAACCTAACCGAACAAGCACAGGAAATTAAGACATAGGGGATGGGAACAGGGGTAGTGCCCTGAAGGGCACTACCCACCCCGTAAACTAGCATTGATAAAATTCAACAGCGTCCGCCGTTCCAACCCTTGGTTCAGGTCTTGCATCGTTCCCATCATGGGCAAGGGATGCCGATGAGACGTTTTTTCTGACTTCAATAAACTAGATAACAGCTCATGGAGCGGCAAAGATTGAGGTTTGTTTTGAAAACTTTTATCACCTTTAGACATGGTCTATTCTAGCTTTTTTGCAACACCTTTTTCTAATTACATTGCTAACGATGCCAGCTCATCCATCGATACCATACCATCTTTATCGACATCCAACACCTCAAACATCAGGCTGATTAATCCTTTCTGAATGCGGCCTGTCCGTTCTGCCAATGCTGCCCGTAGTTCTGCGGGGGAAATATACCCATCCTGATTTTGATCGAGAAAGGCAAAGGCATTTTTGACACCCTGTTTCAGCTCTTCTCTGGTGATTTCCCCATCGCCATCGGCGTCCCATTCCTCATAATTAATTAGGACTCTCCAGGCATCTTTCATACAGCTTTCTACGATCAGGTTTTGGCCTGGAAGACATTGCTCCAAAGGTGGAGCACCTCCATTTGCGTTGACATAATCTACCAACGGTTTGATTTGATCGAGCCCCCTCAGCAAGAATTGGACAATACTGAGGGTGTAAATCTTTTGGGGGTCAAATGGGGCGTGGTTAATGCTGACAATTTTCAGACTGGGGTAGTCTTCAACTACTACATCAAGATCGGCATGGAGAAAATTGGATGCTTCCCGCTCGGGCGTGCCGCGAGTTTCGGTAATAGACTCTTGTAAGATGTACCCAGGCACCTGAATCAAGGCCATTTGGGTATCCAATGGCATCTCTTCCAACAAATCCCTATATCTGAACGATTCTCCCTTCTCATAGTATCGCTTACCCCGAACACATCCTCCCTGGATCATAACTAGATCGACATTTTTAAAGCTTTTCTTGATATAAGAACATAGGGTTGAGGCCACTTTTTCGGGTTGGAATCGCATCCGTTTAGAGGACATCGGTTCTTTCACCTCAAAAATTTCCACATCCATCAGCGAACCTAGAAAATTTTCGGTACTTTCTACAAACTTTTGGACCTTGGGATCGGCATCAAAATGGGTGGCTGGCAACAGATGAACAGCACTATGCCACTGCTCGGAAGCATCCCACCAGACATCAACAACAACCACATTAGTAGCATCAGCACCAGCCTTAACAATCAGACTCCCCTCAATTTTCTCAATATAAATCTCATGCTCGTGCCCCCCAACAATTACAGGAACCTTACCACTAAGTTGGTCATCTTGCTCGATCCCCGTGGCTAGTTCCCGATCTTCGGCAATCGTCTGATGGGTCAGCGGAATCAGCATGGTTGCGTCATTGGAACACTCAGACCAGGTTTCTTTTAACGCATCAAAGATGGGTTGGATGGTTATGTTCGCCCCGGGTCGGAAAGTATTGATCTTACTAGTGCAAAATCCAGCAAAGGCAACTCTACGAGAACCGACTTCAACAATGTCATATTTCGGAAGCAGCTGACCACTGGCATCCACAATTGGCAAGTCCAAGATGTTGCTATTTAAGCATTTCCCTTCGTAGGTTTTGAAACGCTCACCTAGGACATCCACGGTCACATCGAATTCATGGTTGCCCAAGCAAATATAATCAATGTTGACTACCTTGAGCACGTCCAGCATGGCTTTACCGCCATCAAGTGAGGTAATTAAACAAGGAGAGAGAAAGTCTCCGCTGAGGCAGGCAATCACCACGGCATCTTCCGATGTTTCCTTCAGGGATTTAATCACTGTTTCCACGTAGGGATAATTATTGATGTCGTAAACATCATTGATCGAAATGATTCTGAGATAGTTGCCCACCGCCTCTCGGGGTTTCGGCAGATACAATCGAGGATTTGTCATTAGGGAAAGTAATTTTTAGGAATATTTCAGGAATATTCTATAGCAAAAGCGTCAACAAAGAGATCAGCAAAAATTATAATTAAAATAGTTTCTTAAGAATTCAACTGATGCTAGTGACGGCGTTGGTGAATACACAGATGAATCGGGAGCAGGCACCGGAACATCCCAATACTTGAGGTTTAGTCGTGATTTAGGAGTACCATACAACTAGAAATACTGATTCCTAGTTGTATGGTATCTTAATCAAGGTGCCTGTATTTGCTATTACCAGCATGGAAGCATTTTGACAGTTGCTAACGTATCATTTACCAAAAATCAAAGGTGAAGTCTAACTTTCGTGTAGCGATTATACATTCCCCGCAGGGTGATTATCTTCAGGAACCAGACATCGAGCAAAACGTTCTCCAACCTGAAGCCACGGTTGTTGTCCATCGAGCCGATCAGGCTAAAGAACTCATTGGTCGCATAGAAGATGTTGAGGCAATCATATCCTGGCACAAGACACCCCTTGATGCAGATATTCTGGGAAGATTGCAGTGTTGCCGTTGTATTGTACGGGCAGCTGTAGGTTTTGACAACATTGATCTTGCTTTTGCTGCCAAAAAAGGTATTCCAGTGTGTAACGTTCCCGACTATGGAACAGAGGAAGTTGCCGATCACACTCTTGGTTTAATTCTGGCTTTAGTACGTAAACTTTTAATTGTTGACAAATATGTTCGTAACCAAGGATGGGATTGGAACGCTGTCGGTAGTGTGCCTCGCCTTCGAGGTATGACTTTGGGTATTATTGGGTTCGGGCCCATTGGGAGCGCTGTAGCTAGACGGGCTCACCCTTTTGGTCTCAAGGTTGCCTTTTATGATCCCTATGTGCCGAGGGGGACAGCAAAAGCTCATGGTGTAACTCGCTGTGAAACACTAAATGAATTAATAGATGCTGCTCAAATCATCACTATTCATACTGCGCTCACCAGTGAAACACGGCATCTTATTGGTCGAGAAGAGTTGAAACGTATGACTCCTGAAACGATACTCATTAATACGGCTCGTGGGCAAGTAATCGATCAAGAAGCACTCATTGAAAGTATTCTATCAGGTTCTATTGGTCAGGTGGGGCTAGATGTTTTGAGTACTGAACCAAATGTACCTGATGAATTACGAACTTCTGAAAAAGTCATCTTGACAGCACATTCAGCATTTTATGCTGACGCTGCTGAAGCAGAACTCCGTTTCAAAGCAGCTACCTTTGTGCGCATTTTCCTATTTGGTCAAGAGGTACCAACTATAGTTAATGGTGTTTCTAGCAAAAATGACTTCCACCAGCAAATAACTACTATCTAACCAGGGTAAACCCAAGAATCAATAAGGAGGGATTATTATCAACAATATTGATAAAAACATGTAAGAGTGCTGATCAATCTTGGCTTATTATGGTCATAATCCTTGCCCTATATCACATTTTAGCTCAATTTTTATTGGGCTTACCCTGCGGTAACTATTAAGCAATTTCTACCTTCCAAGCAGTTTTATGTTTGGTGACACTAACTGGTTTAGGAGCGCTCCAATGAGTACCAATCACTAACATGTCCGTATCCCCGACACGCTCGAGAAATTTTCGTCGAGTAATCTGAGCTTGCTCGTGAGAACTATCAGCAACACATTCCCATTCTGGGTGGGCGCATTGGCATGGGTGATGCATAACGTCCCCTGTAATCATCGCCTCCTGACCTTGGGAAGAAATAACCACGCTACAGTGTCCGGGAGTATGACCAGGAGTGGGAAACAATTGCAATTCAGGGGTAATTTGATAATTACAATCGACTAAATCAACCAATCCCGCTTCAAAGACTGGGGCGACAGAATCCCCAAAAGCCTTTACCCAAAAATCCTCTTTCTGAGTGCGACAGTGTTCAAATTCAGGCTGTGTAATCAGATAGCGGGCATTCGGAAATGTCGGAATCCACTCACCATTGACTTTCATGGTATTCCAACCGATATGATCGTAATGCAAATGGGTGCAGACTACTATATCCACCTCTTCACGCTTGAAGCCAGATTTAGCAATATCTTCTATAAACGGCCCATTGAGCTGATTAAACGCTGGTTCTGAGCGTTGTTTGTCATTGCCAACACAGGTATCAATGATAATTTTATGCCCATAGGACTCAACTAGAAGTGCCTGAACTCTAAACTTAAGCTTGCCGTCTTGATCAACAAAATGGGGTTTGAGCCAGTCGAAGTCAGGAGCTAAGTTTTCTGGAGTCGCATCAGGTAGGGTAAATGATGGATCTACCGAGAGATCCAGTTCAATTACTGGTGTAATGAAAACATTCCCAATTTTCCACGCCATTATCTCTTTCCTACAGAAAAATTACGACTGTTGCTCAACCATCGCGATTTCGATTTATTGAGCGTTCACGTTCAGAGCGGCCTTAGCATTCCTAAGACCATTAGGTCAGCCCAAACCTTTTTTGTATGATACAGCTACTCACCATCTTCATTAAAATTGGGTCGATGCTAATGCGTTGACGTTCATCCATGTCAGGTATTTTATCAAGCAACTGAGTGACAGGTGATTGATTGTAGATAGATGCTAGATCTGAACTACGAAGTATATCCTGAGTAAATTGAAATAGTCCCTTGTTGAGTTTCAAGGTTGAAGGGGGAGCTAGAAATGGATGTTTTTGACGATGGTAAACGGTATCCGTTAGAAATGGGCGTGCGGCTTCTCGTAAAACATATTTTTCAGTCAAGCCACGAATCTTCATGGAAATAGGCATACGGCAAACTAATTCAACTACTTTATGATCTAGAAATGGTAGCCGCCCTTCTATGGAATGAGCCATTTCTACACCATCCCCTAGCACTCTAAAAATATTATTGGGCAACAGACTCTTTGCCCACAAATATAAAGATTTATGGACTGGTTCCCATTTAGAAAGTTGTCCAGAGGTATCTATCGGCTCCAAAAAGCGTTGGTAAGTATCCTCATAGCTAAACTGATCAACCAACTCAGGCGAGTAAAGAGATAAAAACTGACGATGCCATACTGCTGAAATTTCCATCCAAGCTGGTATAAATCCTAATTGTTTATCAACACTAGCTAATTTCTTAGTCCATTCCCCCTCAGAGAATAAAATCCCCGCAGATACTTTATTGCTTTGCTTTAATTGTTCTAGCAGATTTTTAATCGTCTGCTCATCTTGCCTTTCTGCATTATGACGCCACATATCTTGGCGGAAATGGGCATATCCTCCAAATATTTCGTCTGAGCCTTCCCCCGTCAGAACAACTTTATAGCCAGCGTCCCGTGTTGCTCGACTCAAGAGATACTTGGCTGTCCCATTAGTGTTGTTGCATAACATTTCACTCTGATAAACTGCATCCGCAAAATTATCAATCAGGTCAGAGGGCCGGATTTGAATAACCTCAAGTTTTGCTCTTGCACGTGCTGCGGTCTCAATTGCAATCGCTTTTTCGTCATAAATATCTTGCTCAAAGCTCAAGGTAAACGCCTGAATCGGCTCAGGTACGTGGATACTAGCCATTCCTAAAACCGTAGAGGAATCAAGTCCACCGCTGAGATAGCAACCAACAGGAACATCAGCCTCTAACCGAAGTCGAATTGCCTCATGTAACGTATCGCGGAGCTGTTCAATGTAGTCTTCTTCAGACCTGTGAAACTGGGAATCAGTAATTTGAGGGTAATCAAAATCCCAATACTGCTGCAACTTTATACCAGAATGAGAGGCCATCAGAAAATGCCCTGGCGGCACTTGATACACATTGGCAAACAAGGTGTGATTGTGGGCTAAAAGCTCGATATTTTTGAGTACCAATGCTTCTCGATCCCAATGAGCGGGCACACCAGCGGCAAATAATGCTTTAACTTCAGAGGCGAGATAAAGAGTATTACCATGAACAGCGTAGTACAGGGGCTTAATGCCAAAGCGATCTCGAACGGCAAAAAGTAACTCCTTACGCTGATCCCAAAGCATAAACGCAAACTCTCCTCGGAGGTGCTGCAGACACTCTGTTCCGAATTCATCATATAAATGAAGCGCGATTTCACTGTCAGATTGGGTTAGCAGTTGATATCCCCATCGCCTCAAATCCTGCTGTATCCGCTCAAAATCATAAAACTCTCCATTGACTATGATACGCAGTGTTTCATCTCTGTTGGCAATCGGTTGTTCTCCACCTGTAAGGTCAATAATACTAAGTCGTGCATGTCCCAAACCCACTCTACCTTCAGGGGAAATCCAAATTTTTTGTCCATCTGGACCTCGATGGTTTAAGTGTTCTATCCCCCGTTTCAAAGATGACTCGGAAATTTGCTCTTGTGTTGACAACATTGCGACAATACCACACATAAATAATGTTCCTCTCTTGCTATTGCCTTAAAAATAATTTTTCTTGTTAAAAGCTTTTTGCTTGTGCCGACAATGCTTTAAGATGCTTCTCAAATTGTTGCGTTAAGCTCGATTCGTCGAAAAGGATTCTTTTGACATGTGTATCTATCTCTACACCCTCTGATTGGGCTTCGATCAATCGTTCCTTCAGATTCTCAAGAGTTATAGCATAGGTATGCAGGGAATTCCTGGTAAATCGAGCACTCAACGCATTCTCACCAAACAAGAAGAAACGAACCGAGGCATCGAGCCATCGTACCGTTTCAAACAGAGAGTGCCTCCTTTGAGCTTCCTTAGAAATAGTCGATAGCTGGCGCAAACTGTTGATGTCACAAATTCCACCATCTAGAACGAGATTTTGAGGCATTAGGCAGTGGCCACAATTCCAAGAACAAGGGTCCGTTGCCGTGTACCCAAGAGCTAACATCCGACTAACAACTTCAAACCAACTCGAAATGAGCTTATCAGGCTCTGGGATTTGTTTAAGGAGAGTCTGCTTCCGATCGTCGTAGGAGATATTTCCGAAGATAACCGGCAGATCTAGATGAGCCATCCGATAAGGTACGGTAGGATAATAGTAGATATACACTCCTATGCCATCGTCGAGCCTCCGAAGTTTCTGAAGAGCGGTCGGAGAAACCAGTTGTCGCAGAATAGTTTTCACTTTCTCTATTGTCTCGTCGGGCCAACGAAAGATGAACAAAGGCAATGGAACATGCGCGATCTCCCCGAATACTTGTAAGTGCTTCTCTTGGAAATCGAGAGCTTGTAGCGCGTCTTCTTTGCATTCATCCAACTGGACTACACCTGGCATTTTGCCCTCTCCCACTAAAAACAGATGTAGTCTGTCCATCATTACATTGACCGAGGTAGATACACCAGATAAAACACCAGTTTCCAGTTCCCATACGGAGGACTCTTCTACCAGTTTCTCAAATGTCTCGCCAAAGTTCACTGCACAAGGTTCAGCACCCTTGATGGCTATACAGCCTGAGTATTTTGCATCAGTAGTAGTGGCATCTAAATTCAAATAGATTGCCCTTGAATGGCGCTCAGGGCGCACAAAAGGGTCAAAAAGACCATAGTGAACCTGTCTCTGAGCAGGAACATAACGTGATAATAAGCTGTACAGGTCCTCTGCAATAATATTTTGCCTAACAACCTCCTCGAAAAGTCGAGGGGCATTCTCCTGCAAGGACCATATTCTTTCCGGACAAGTAGAAAGGATATCAGCATGTTCTAGAATGGCTTGCAAATGCACACTTGATGTCATTTTTTTCTTGGCACTTCTATTATTAGAATTATCTCCATTGATGGAGATAATCAAGTTAACACTTTGTTCGAGTAATCATGCGTTCGCCTCATAACTTTGTCCCCTTTTTGCTATAATTTCCCTTCAAAGTTAATTCTTCGGGAAGCATCAGCATAAGCACTTTTCAGAGGAACCGTCAGTTTCCCTCCATCGATAGTAATAGTCTGTCCAGTCATGTAATTCAGCCGATCGGATGCCAAGCAAGTCACTAAAGCGGCGATTTCTTCAGGTTCGCCCATACGTCCCATGGGAACGCCAAACGTGAGCCTGTCTTTGGCAGCTTGAACCGTAATTTCCCCGGCAGCCGCCATGTTTTCAGCTAAGTTCAGCATAGCCCCCGTACCAATTACCCCTGGACAAACGGTATGAATAAGTACATTATGCTCAGCCAACTCCGCTGCGATCGCTCTGCTAAAAGCAGCTAATCCGGCTCTGAAGGTAGTAGAAATTAACAGATCGCCTCTTGGCTGTTCCACTGCACTGGTGGCGATATTAATCACCCGCCCCCAGCCACTCTCCATCATACTGGGTATCACTCCTTTGGTGAGTCGAATCGCACTCATCAGTACGAGTTGGTAAGCACGATCCCAATCTGACTCGCTCAATTGAGCAAGACGTCCTGCTGGTGGGTTCCCTGTGTTATTGACCAAAATCTCGATAGAGCCTAGGTTCGCTTCTACAGTTTCTAGAAGTTTTTCTATATCCTGTTTCACGCTCAAATCTGCTACTACACTGATTATCTTGGCGTTAGTTTCAGCTTCTAAGGTTTGACGAGTTTCTTCAAGAGTTTTCTGGTTGCGGCTGCATATAGCGACACTAGCTCCTTCTTGAGCCAGAGATTTAGCAATAGCTTTTCCCAGTCCTTGACTGCTAGCACAGACTAAGGCTACCCGATTCTTTAATCCGAGATCCATGATTTAATTCGATTACATTGTTAGGTTATCTCTGTGGTGTCATTCTCAGACATTAAAGGGTATAACCAAACTCTACAAGTGACTCCAATCGCCCCTCACTCCCTTCAAAGACGGGTGATTCTAAGTGGATGCTTGATTGCTATAGCGCAAGGCAAAAGGCATGCATGCAAGAGGCAAAAGTCACGTGCATGCATGCCTTTTGCTGCTTCTATCAATGTCTTAACTTTAGTGCTTAGTGCTATATAACGTTAGTCCTCTCACCACACCAATTAAGCTTTTACAGACTACCTGGGGGAGGAAGGGGGTCAATACACCCCTGATTAGGGCGTATCTTTGTCAGTCCTGAAAGTTTTAGATTTTAGGCATTAGAGCTTCACCAAGCCCTGCTCCGATCTTGGTAAATTGCCCGACACCTGAGTTTGAGATTTCCTGATGAACAACCCCCCAAAAATGATTCCAGAATGAGATGGTGTAATGGAATTTATCCAGCATCGACTTAATCTGGTAATCGTAAGCGCAGGAATTCATCCCCAGTGTGATCGCCCTTCTAATATGAGCTGGCTCTACCTTGAAGTGTTCCTCGAAATAAGGTGTCTGTAGTAATTCCTCCCTGGAGGATACCTGGGGCTTCAAACACTCAAAGACATGGCAGATATTGTGTTCCGCCAAAAGCTCGAAGCCCAAGAAAAAACCGGCGATCTCATGATCATTCTTGGCGCTGAGAAGCTGTTGTTTTAAGGCTTCCAAAACCTGATCAATATCAAGGGTTGGATAGCTAAGGATGGTGTGTTGGTCAAGGCCCGCCTCGGCCAGTGCCTCTAGCAGCAGCACTGAATGAACTTGCTGAGGATCACCGCATCCTAATTCTTCATTGGCTGTCTGGGCAATATAGCAGCGATTGACAGGATTTTCTAACAGAGGCAGTGCCAGACACAAAAAATCGGCGGCAAAAACACTGAAATGATACCAGCAAGCTGCCAGTCGCAGAGGGGATACCCTTTCTCGCACTAAAGCCAGTTCCTCTGGCGCAGCATTAGCTAGCCAAGCATGTTTGGATACTAGGCCGTGTAGATGAGCTTCCCAAAGTTCTAGTGTGCTACTGCTTTCAGTGGTTTTATTCATGTTTTTAACAACTTTAGCTTCTTTTAGCACCATGAATTATTACATCCATGACTTTCGAATCATACCAGCCAACTTCGGTTTTGCCAAATTTTTTTTGATAAATTTTAGTTTTGCTCCCGACTATGGGGACTATAAAGTTACCGAATATTTTCGTGATTGTTTGGGCTGAAAGCTAAGAGGGGTAAAGCTTTCGAGTGTATTTTGAGACCTTAATTTCATGGAAATCAATAGACTAAATATACGAGAGATATATAAGAGCGTACGGGCTTCGGAGCAAATCTCTACTTCCTTAACATAACGTTAAGGAGCTGAACGTGCTGAAGCTAACTGACCACAGTTAAAGGCACGGGAAGCGCGCCCAAATGGTCTTACCCTTCAATAAATGGGGATAGCTCCCGAGCACCTTTCCTAATTCCGTGTTTGTCGTGATTTAGGAGTACCTGTAGTCTATAAATACTGATTGCTAGTTGTATGGTATCTTGATCAAGGTGCCTGTCTTGGCTATTACCAAAATGGAAATATCTCGACAGTTGCTAACGTATCGTTACTAAAAAAATCCAGGGTTAAGTCTAACTTGCTTTATGACAATGCAACAAACTGTTTCGGTTTTGACTGCTAGGTCTATTCTTGAAGGCATTGACGCTGTTGCCATTGACCAACTACCCACGGTTTGGCAAAAAATTGCCAGTGGTGAGGCAGAAGTAGGACATCCTGACCTTGAGTTCCTGATTGCTTTGGCTCAATTGTTTCTAACCAAGGCAACTGATGGCAGCCCAGAAATTTTTGAGCAAGGTTTCGATTGCCAGTCTCTTTTTCAGAAGGGAGCTTGGGATACTTTAGAGTTCTTTGGTGCTGACTATTTGCTGTCAGCTTACCCAAATTTTGAATTAGCCAAGACTACTGCTGTGGCAACAGATGGTGCCGAACGGGTGGTCGCTTTTGTCGTAGACGTGTTTGAAGAGTTCAAATATGAATTACCAGCGTCTTTCTATCAGATGCTTCTGTGCCCGATTGAGCGTGACTCGATCCTAGAATCACGAGCTATGGCTTTTGATGTGCGCATGCAGGGTGTCAAACGTCCCTACGATGCCTGCCTTCACGCCTTCAATGTGACGCGGATGCTGATGTTTGTCCAGAGTAAAGCTGCTGGTCACGGTCTTCTGCTCCAACACGGGTGCGGCTGTAACTCTCATCTAACGGACATTCAGTCGGCTGCACCTAGTTCAATAGTCCAGTACTCATTTGAGGATCACAAAACTCGTAAAAAAGCAATTACGGCTTACATCTGGCGCATGTGGAATGAGTACATGCTCTTCCCCATGTCCGTTCAGTCACAAACTCTAGCACTATAGGTTTGATAGATACTGCCTTTGAGAAGCATTGCCACTAGAGCTAATTTCTCAACAGAACGTTAAGGACAGTATTCGGTGCGTTCCTAAAGCGTGCCCAAAAAGCGATCGCAGGTTTGCTTGAGCCTTGGTACATCCTCCAGGGGTTCACCTCTGTGAGCTGATTTGATGATTGGAATGACTTGATCGGCTCAGGTGAATTAAGCGATCGCTTTTCTAGAAAAACGATTGATTAATTATTAGTTTTTTTTAAAACAACTTAAAAAAAATTACAATTATAAGTTTATAACTATTCAAACTTATTTCACTAGACCTTTTGCAAAAGTATTGTGATGATACTGTTTAGGTCAATTAGTCTGCCGACTCCCGACTCCCGACTCCCGACTCCCAACTCCCGACTCCCGACTCCCTGTTCCCTTTGCTAGATAACTAATCTAGCCCCATAAGTAATCTAACCAACTTGATCTAAAATGCAAGCAAGCTTAAGCAGCGGAAACTCATGTAAGCTGATCGCGTGAGGCCGTTGTCTATCTAAAAAACAAGATAAAGAAAAAACTTATGCCTAAATGGAGTTCTCTGGTACTAGCCACTCTAGTATTAGTTGCACCCTTGACAGCCTGTGAAGGAGGTGGGACAAGCGCTACACAAAGCCGCTTAGATATAGTCAAAAGCCGTGGCAAGCTGATTTGTGGTGTTGACGGTGGCATTCCCGGATTTAGCTTTGTGGATGGGAGCGGTAACTACTCCGGGCTAGATGTGGATGTCTGTAAAGCAGTTGCTGCTGCTTTGTTTGATGACCCAGGAGCAGTAGAGTACCGTAACCTTGACTCCACGGAGCGATTTCCCGCCGTCCGGAATGGTGAAGTGGATATGCTCTCCCGCAATACCACTTGGACTCTTAGCCGAGATAGCTCTACCAATAACTTAGAATTTGCCCCTACTACCTTTTATGATGGTCAGGGCATGATGGTGCGCAAAAACAGTGGGATTAAGACACTGAAAGATTTTAAAGGCAAATCCGTCTGTGTGGAAACTGGAACCACTACTGAGTTGAATTTAACCGACAAGATGCGAGAAGCAGGTGTCGAATTTGAGCCCGTGGTATTTCAGAAAGCAGACCCTGCCTATACTGCCTATGACGAAGAACGTTGTGACGGCATGACTTCTGATAAATCCCAACTACTTGCCAAACGCAGCACTCTGCCTAAGCCTGATGATCATATACTCCTAGATGTTACCATGTCCAAGGAACCCTTGGGACCAGTGACTATTAATAATGACTCGGCTTGGTTTGATGTAGTCAAGTGGGTGACTTTCGCCTTAATTGAAGCCGAAGAGTTAGGCATTACTAAGGCGAATGTGGCACAAATGAGCAACAGTCCTAACCCGACTGTCAAACGCTTCCTGGGTGTTGAAGGTGACTTAGGCAAAGATCTCGGTTTAGAAAACGATTTTGCAG
>NZ_JAAHHZ010000138.1:0-15048 GCF_010672005.1 Moorena sp. SIO4A5
ACAGAGAGTAGGGAGGCTGCAGGCTATCAATTCGTCCGTACTGAGAAGCTTCTGCTAACTGGCTGCGGGAAAAATTGGAGACTCCAATTGCCCGAATTTTGCCTTGCTCTTTCAACGTATTGAGAGCGCTCATGGTTTCCTCAATTGGCACTACCTCACTTCCCAAGGTGCCAGAAGGCCAGTGAATCTGGTAGAGGTCGATATAATCTGTCTTCAGATTTTTCAAGGAACCCTCACAAGCCTCGATCACCTGGTCATATTTAAGATGATTAGCACACACTTTGGTAGCATAAACCAGTTGGTCGCGTACCTCTGCTAGAGCCTGACCAACAATTTGTTCCGAGTGACCCTTCCCGTAAAGTTCTGCAGTATCAACCGTAGTTATCCCCGCCTCAAATCCTGCTCGCAGCCCTTTTATGGTCTCAGCATCTTCAATGCCTACCCACCTAGATTTACCGGCCTGCCAAGTGCCCATGATAATCGGGGTGATTTTTACCTCCGAAGTCCCTAAGGCTCTGGTTTCCATCCTTAACTCCTTTAACTTTTTCGGCCTTACTTAATCATGGAATGATTTTAAGAGTTTTCTGGAATGGGCATCAGGCGTGGAATGGGCATCAGGCGTGGAATGGTCATTAGGCGTAAAATGTGCATTAAATGTTAAATGTGTATTAAACGTGTAATAAACATTAAGTGTGTAATGGTAATTAAGTGTGGAATAAGCATTAAGCGTGGAATATGCATTAAGCGTGGAATGGGCATCTTGCCCGTTACAATTTTCCGGCAGGCAGGATGCACCCCACCAAAACGAGACGATCGCCCATTCATACTCTAATTCAGCAACGTCATAATTCTAAGGGTTTTCTGTATAAAACATTAATTTTAACAAAACTCGCGGAATTCCCCACCCTCTTTCAGGGTGGGGATGCAGGGTAAGCGCAAGAATCAATAAGCCTAGGCTTATTGATAAAAAAACCGCGCCATTCTCAACAAATTAATTCTATTGCGAGTACAGTTCTACGAGATTATAGGGGTTTCGAGCCACGATCAACCGATATCCACCCAATGCACATTATGGGCATTTTTTTCTTGCGCTTACCCTGGGTGGGGATGGATAGCGAGCCAGGAAATTCATCTTATACCTTGACATCTTACTAGAAAATATATATACTATTAAGCAAGGTCGATAACGAAGTTGAGTGCAGTGAAACATAAAGCCGTCAAAGTTAGAATTTATCCCACGAAAGAGCAAGTTCAAGTGTTAGCTCAAAATTTTGGATGCGCTCGTTGGTGGTGGAACTATGCTCTGAATCAGTGCATAGAAACCTACAAAGAAACTGGCTTTGGGCTAAAGCAATCTGCACTAAACTCTATGTTGCCGAAACTTAAGAAACAAAAAGAGACTGAATGGCTAAAAGATTGTTACTCTCAGGTCTTACAATCTGTGAGTCTCAATCTTAGTCGTGCTTACCAAAATTTCTTTGAAGGTAGAGCTGAATACCCTAGATTCAAATCGTACCATCACCGTCAATCAATCCAGTATCCCCAAAACGTAAAACAGGTGGGTGATTGTCTTAAATTCCCTGGAAAACTGGGAATCGTAAAGGCGATAATTCATCGCCCACTGGACGGAGAGATCAAGACTGTAACAGTCAGCAAAACTCCTTCTGGAAAGTACTATGCTTCTGTCCTGATGGAGTATGAAGGCGCTAGTGTGGAATCCTGCACCAGTGGGAAGGTAATCGGTATTGATTTAGGCATCAAAGATTTTGCTATTTCTTATGACGGCGAAAAGACCTCTAAATTCAGTAATCCTAAGCACCTGGCTAAGTCCGAAAAAAAGTTAGCCAAAAAACAGCGTATTGCTGCCCGAAAGAAAAAAGGAAGTAGTGGACGCAAAAAGGCTAGAAAAATTGTAGCTAAGGTATACGAGCGAATTGGAAATGTCCGCCAAGACTACCTACACAAGTTATCTAGAAAGATAGTTGATCAGAATCAAGTAGTGGTAGTCGAAAACCTAAACGTCAAGGGCATGGTTCGTAACCATAAATTAGCTAAAGCAATATCTGATCTGGGTTGGGGAACCTTTGTTAATTTTCTTTCTTATAAGTGCGAAAAAGAGGGAAAAGTATTGGTTGAAATAGATCGATGGTTTCCTAGCTCCAAAACCTGTTCTAATTGTCATTACCGAATTAAAGAGTTGCCACTGGATGTTAGAACCTGGACTTGTCCAAGCTGTGGAACTTCCCACGACAGGGATGGTAATGCGGCAAAGAATATTAGAGCAGAAGGAATCAGAATGCTATCCTCCTCTGGGACGGGGGAGGTTAACGCCAATGGAGAAGAAGTAAGACCAAGACGTGGACGCCCGTCCAAGTTAAGGCATTCTTCCGTGAAGTTGGAAGCCACGACCTCTACAAAGTAGGTCGTGGTAGTTCACCCGTTTTCTGTGTAAAACATTTTAAAGTGCGGAATCTGGTTTAATATATTCCCGGGTCAAAAAAAATTGAGCAAAAGCATGAACATCGTTTTAATCCTTGTCACCTGTCCTGATAATGCTGTTGCCCATGATCTGTCTAATCAGCTTCTCCAGCGTAGAGAGGCAGCATGTGTGAACATTATTCCCGGGATCTCTTCAGTTTATTGGTGGGAGGGTGAGGTTGAGTCCTCTTCTGAAGTGCTGCTAGTAATCAAAACAACTACGGAGCTGATCTCTAAAGCAGAGCAGACTGTAACTAATTATCATCCCTACGATACCCCTGAATTTGTGGTACTAAGTACACAGCATGTCAACGAACAGTATGCAGCTTGGCTGATTAATAATGTCGCTATTGCCTAAAATCCGGTAATTTCTGGCAATAGTTGGGGCGTTGCGTCAGTCTTCGAATGAATAGGAGTAGAGTGGGCATCCTGCCCGCGCGAAAATAAGGAGGAAACTGGCAAGATGCCAGTTCTACACAAGATGCCAGTTCTACACAAGATGCCAGTTCTACACAAGATGCCAGTTCTACACAAGATGCCAGTTCTACACAAGATGCCAGTTCTACACAAGATGCCAGTTCTACACAAGATGCCAGTTCTACACAAGATGCCAGTTCCACCAAGATGCCCATTCCACAAAACTATTAAAATCCTTCCATTATTAAGCAACGCCATAGTTATAATTATATCCTTATTCCCGATTCCCGATTCCCGATTCCCGATTCCCGATTCCCTAGCAGAAGGAAGCTATGTTTTTATAACTGATTATCTGAACATGATCTAATTTCCTCCCGATCAACTCCAGTGATATTAGCAACTTGTTCAACATCCATCCCTGATTGCAACAGATTGACTATAATCTGTTTCACTTGTTGCTGGGCTTGTTCTTTTGCTTCCCGTTCCTGTTCGGTATCAGTCAGAAGCCAATTTCCCGAACCATCACACCAGCGCAACCAATTACGAGTTATGCCAGCATACTCTCCCCACCACAATCCCACACCTATGTCTAGTTCTGGAATCCAAATCTGGGGTGGGTCAGCTAAAATCCCTTGCTCTTGGTAACCAGCTCCGATTAATTTGAAAAACCGAATTTGGTTGGTATAGCGACTAAACACGAGATAATAAGGTACCCGTAATCGTTGCTCATAGACTTCCCACTTGGAAGGAATAGTTTGATGGGTACGCTCACTGCTACTATTACTAGTTTTATTACTATCTTGTAGTTTAATCTTATCACTATTTCCATCAACTCTTATAGATGCTTGAGATTCTTGATCTAGGTTATCCCCCAAGTCGTCTTTTGCAGTTGTCGGTGATAGCAATTCTACAATTATAAAGGGATTAACTCCTTCTTGCCAAATTACATAGCTAGATCTAATATCAGTGCCTTCGTATAAACGGGGAACTCCCACTACTAAAAACCAATCCGGGCGTTTATACCATTGAGGATGGCGCACATCATAGTAAAGATTTAAATCTGTACCAATAAATACTTCCTCAGAAGGGTAATACTGACAACGAAAGGTGCGACTTAATAATTCTGGTTGTAAATCGTGAAATTCGTCTGCCAAACCAGGTTCCTCCGGATTCTCACTTGGCAGGTCATACATGCTAGGTAGCGTTTCTTTAGGAGAGGCAGGAGCTTCACTTTGGGGAATCAAGTTTTTAGTCATTTTTTTAGGGAGTAGGGAGTAGGGAATCGGGAGTAGGGAGTAGGGAGTAGGGAATCGGGAATCGGGAGTAGGGAGTAGGGAATCGGGAATAGTAGGAAAGATATCAGAGTTGTTTTTATTATAAAAAATTATTGAACATAAATTTATTATAATTTATTTGTTGTAATTTCAATTTATAGTCTTATTTTTTGAATGTTAATCGCTAATATTATAACGTTTATTATCCTGATCAGGTACATTCAATTTTCTTCCCCCTGCTCCCTGCTCCCTGCTCCCTGTTCCCTGTTCCCTGTTCCCTAAAATCCAGAAATTGTATACCTCACCCAATTGATAACTACTATAAAACTTCAATCCAAATTATTTTGTTTTCTAACCCAAGCCCTAAACGCCCGTAATGTTGCTGTTTCGCCATCGACTAAACTTTGGTTAATAAACCTAGGAATAGCATTCAAAGGCATCCAAGGGAAGGTTGGACTCTGATTTACTTGATTATAAATTAAAATCGGTTGTTGTAGCACAAAAACTTCTAATTTTTGTCCATTATAACGCCACAATTCAGGGACACCAAGCGCTGCATAAATAGGACGCTTATCTAAAGAACCACTGGTGATATCGACTTCTAAGACTAAATCAGGCGGTGGGTCATGATCTAAATTAATGGTTTGCTTATGTCTTACCAATGGCTCATTTTGGAGATAGTAACAGGAGTCAGGTTCTGCACCTTTTAACCGTGTTTCTCGCTTAAGAGTCAAGGAGCCAAAGGTTTTGATAGTTAGATTTAATTCATCAGCGATCGCACCAATCAAGCGTTCAATAAAGCGGTTA
The DNA here is from genome assembly GCF_010672005.1 of Moorena sp. SIO4A5. NCBI lineage: Bacteria > Bacillati > Cyanobacteriota > Cyanophyceae > Coleofasciculales > Coleofasciculaceae > Moorena > Moorena sp. SIO4A5. Next base: position 4,977 of record NZ_JAAHHZ010000138.1, read on the forward strand.
TTATTTTCATGGGGGCCTAAGGGAGTCATAATTTCTAATCTTCCGTCATCGTAAGCCAAGCGAGTGGAGCGGTCTTCTCCTAATTCTGTGAGTAATTGTTCAAAGATATGCCAACTGACATTGTTGCAAATTACCCGCTGTTCAGCCAGTTCATAATTTCCTGTGATCATGGGATGGGATTACCTCTTTAGGATTACTTTTATATATAGCAGTGCTCAATTGGTTGAGGGACTTTTTACTGGGTTTTAGGGAGTAGGGAGTAGGGAGTAGGGAGTAGGGAGTAGGGAGTAGGGAGTAGGGAGTAGGGAGTAGGGAGTAGTAGCAAAGGGGTCAGTTTTTTTTATTATAAATTAATTTTACATTTTGTTTCAACTAAATATGGTAGTTTATATTTTTAAATAGTTACTTTATTTTAAATTTATAGGGTTATTTTTTTTTACGTTAATCAATAAGATAATAGCGTTTATTATTCTAAATAGGTACAGTCAACTTTCTTCCCCCTGCTCCGAAGTCCCTGCTCCGAAGTCCCTGCTCCCTATTCGAGGTTTAGTTTAAGCATTTAGCTGACAGCTGACAGCTGACGGCACCTCAAGCAGCGTGCGCGTAGCGCATAGGCTTGCTTTTTGACAAATGATTTAAAATTGCCATAGAAGCTGAAGGAAATGCGATCGCTATGACTCAGGAACAACCAATTGCCGAAGGAACACTAGTACTAGAACCAGGTACATTGTGGCCGAAACTGAAAGCACAAACTGAACACGCTATTGAATGTAAAGCACTCCACTCCATAGCGACAGAATACGAATTCGTAGAACAGGAGGGTATTCGCTTCCTGGTGCGGATTTTGTCTAATCTGGTACGGAAAGACAAAGCCAAAAAGAAGCAAGAGGAAAAAACAGCTACTTCATCCAAGGATTTCAACCCTTTTCTTCCCTACGAACAAGATTTATTTGTAGCAGACCTTTCCGACACCCACCTGTGTCTGTTGAACAAATACAACGTAGTTGACCATCACCTGCTGATCATAACCCGTGCTTTCGAGGAGCAAGATACTTGGCTGACTTTGCAGGATTTTGCTGCTATGTGGGCATGTCTTGCCGAAATTGATGGCTTGGCATTCTATAATGCTGGAAAGATTGGTGGTGCGAGTCAACGACACAAGCACTTGCAACTAGTTCCTCTGCCCCTAGCCCCTGAAGGAGTTAACATCCCGATCGAAAATGCGATCGCATCAGCTAGCTTTCAGGACTCTGTTGGCACCATCCCAACCCTACCCTTCATCCATGCTATTGTTCAGCTTGACCCTAGTTGGGTAAAATCCCCGTGGGATGCTGCTCAAGCCACCCTCAAGTTGTACCATAGATTACTTAGTGCAGTCGGCTTGCCATGGAATAATGCCAATGGTAACAAGCAATCCGGTGCCTACAATCTCCTCGCCACAAGGCAATGGATGTTGCTTTTACCCCGTTCTCAAGCAGATTTCCAGTCAATTGGTGTCAACTCCCTCGGATTTGCCGGAGCTCTCCTAGTCCGAAACCAAGAGCAAATGAAACGTCTGAAAGACCATGGTCCCATGACAATTTTGAGAAACGTTGCCGTTAATTGGTAATTAAGGAAAGGGAATAGGGAATAGGGAGTAGGGAGTAGGGAGTAGGGAGTAGGGAGTAGGGAGTAGGGAGTAGGGAGTAGGGGGAAGAAACTTGAATGTATCTCATCATGATGAAAAACGCTATAATACCCAATTGTTAAGTATTAATTTAAAATTAGTATTTTTATAGTTATACAGTGCGTTGATCGCAGTTATGAGGTACAGTCATCTTTGATGCTAATTCCCTTAAAACCATCTTTACTATAGCTATTATAAATATATCATGAGCAATCTTGATGATTGCTCATAACATCAAAAACTATTTGGATCTCTTTCCTATTTCTGCCTGCTCCCTGCTCCCTACTCCCTACTCCCTACTCCCTGTTCCCTGTTCCCTATTCCCTGTTCCCTTTGCTATAGTTTCAATTATCCCCTAATTATCGTAGTTAGCATGATCAATAAAATTACTCTTGATTCTATCTGGTTCAGAAATTTACTGATCATCGTAATCGTACTGGGAGTAGTCTTTAGATTTTACAACCTAGACCGTAAAGTTTACTGGTACGACGAGACAATGACCTCCATTAGAATTTCTGGTCACACTCGAACCGAACTAGTAGAAACAATTTTCGATGGTCAGATTATCAGCGTAGAAAAATTGTTGAAACAGTACCAATTTCCTAATACTGAAAGAGATATCAATGACACTATTAATTCCCTAGCCGGTAATCCCGAACATTCTCCCCTTTACTACCTAATGGCTAGGTTATGGTTACAAACCTTTGGCAATTCCGTAGGAACGATCAGACTGCTATCAGTAATAATTAGCTTATTAGCATTGCCCTGTGCTTACTGGCTGTGCTTAGAACTATTTGGTTCAAAATTAATCGGCTGGGTAGCTGTTGCCATAATTGCTATTTCTCCCTTTCATGTTTTGTATGCCCAAGAAGCCCGAGAATATAGTTTATGGACCGTTACCATTTTGCTTTCTAGTGCAGTCCTATTATGGGCAATGAATTATTATAGGAGAAAGCAATTCATCAAAAAAAATTATCGATGGATTATCTATAGCTTTACTGTTGCCTTAGCACTTTATACTCACCCTTTCTCAGCCTTTGTTTTAATTGGACAGGGATTGTATGTATTAATTACCGAAGGTGGTCGGTGGAGTAAGCGGGTAACTAGCTATTTACTAGCCTCCTTAGGAGGAATACTGCTATTCTCACCTTGGCTAATCATTGTTATCACTAATTTATCCAAATTTATCGCTAATACTGACTCAGTTAATCATAGTCGTTCAGGCTTCTTACCCCTATTTTGGACCTTAAACCTCAGTCGGATTTTCTTTGATGTTAACCAAGGCATCCATCCTTTGAGTCCCCTCCACTATCTAAGTTTATTTTTAGCAGGCTACGCCCTCTACTATCTTTGTCGTCAAGCTCCTCAGCATGCTTGGGTATTTATTATTACCTTAATTGGAGTGACAGGAATTGCTCTAATCGGTCCAGATGTGCTATTAGGTGGTCGCCGTTCTAGCATTACTCGCTATGCTATTCCCTGTTATCTAGGCATTCAGTTAGCTATTGCTTATTTCCTGACAACCGAAGCCAAAAACTCAGGAAAATATACCAAGGGAATGATTGATGGAAATTTAGCAAATCCCGAAGATAGGCAAAATCAGCAAGTAAGGGGTGACCATGACATAGTGCCCATGGTAAAAACCCGACAAAATCCTAAAACTTGGAAGTCTATAGCAATTGCTCTGGCATTTAGCGGCATACTCTCCTGTATAGTCAGCTCTCAACTGCCAGTTTGGTGGCACAAGAGCTATGCGAAGAGTCGCAATAATCCCCCGGTAGCAGCTTGGATTAATCAAATCCCACAACCACTCTTGATCAGTAATGAAATTCCCGGTAGGGTTCTATCTCTGTGTCATCTACTTCGTCCGGATGTACAGCTGATGTTATTGGATAAATCCAATAGCTCTACCAACATCCCGGAGATTCCGGAGGGTTTCGAAAATGTTTTACTTTATCGACCGTCAGAGGAATTGCGCCAGGGAATTGAAACCACCTATAAGTATAGCGTTAAACCTACCGATCAATCTTGGCTCTGGAAACTATCAAGATAGGGATCTTCGTCAGATCAAAAAAGTAGTAGTATTATCTGCCTTATCCCGAGTTGCATTCACACCATTGGGACACAGCACCTTCTTCCATCTCCTCCCCCTCTTCCCCTTCTTCCCAATCATGATTGGGAATGGTGAGATCCTCTTGAAAAGCACTTGGTATTCGGCACCTATAACTGATACCCCTACTCCCTGTATTTCCCTGATAAATTAAGATGACGATGCCCCCATATTCCCTCGGAACTCCAGTTGTAAGGTGCAAACCAATCAAGATGAGTAACTCTCCCAATCCTGGTAATCTACCAGAGCCTACTCCGGAAAATACTCCAGAACCTACGGTAAGTACAGGTTTTTGGCAGAGGCTGCTACGTCCGGTCTTCATGCTTATGGTCATGATTCTAGTTTCTGGGATAGGGGGCGGAAGCCTTTTTGCTTGGTATTTCATCCAGAAGCAATTAGCACCAACGGTAGAGAAAAATTTATCTAGCTTTCTTAACCGGAAAGTCAATGTCGGACCAGTGGAGGGCTTTTCCCTAAATGGTGTAAGGTTTGGTTCTTCGGAAATACCAGCTACCCCTACGGATCCCGATCATCTTGTTACCGAGGCAGTGAAGGTAAGCTATAACCCCGTTAAACTGCTGTTTACCAGAACCCTAGAACTAGATGTAACCCTAGTTGAACCTAATATATATGTTGAACAGGACAAAGATTTAAACTGGGTGTCTACAGCATTTACACAAACTGCCCAAGATTCTGCGTTTAAGGTAGACCCAAAGGTGGTGCGGTGGCGGGATGCGGATGTGGTGGTGGTGCCAAGATCTCAAGTGGGCATCAAAGAACCACCGATGAGATTTACTGAGGTTCGGGGGAAAAGTAAATTTCTCGACGGAGGTCAGCTGATTCGCTTTGATGTAAATAGTCAGCCGTTAACTGGGGGAAATTTAAAGGTTAAGGGAGATTACCGCCTCTCTCAAGAAAAAACTGACTTGCACCTTGATGTCGATAACGTGAGTGCGGCAGAGGTTAGTAAAGTACTTCTGATTCCCCTGAAGCTTCAAGGGGGTAAACTGGGTGGCAACCTGAGAATACAACGGAATAATGCTGAACAGCCTTGGCAGTATTGGGGTACGATTAACTTTTCCGACACCACCGCCCGCTTAGAACCCTTGCCCCAACTGTTCACTGAAAGCAAAGGTAAGCTGAGCTTTCGAGGGAGTCAGATTTGGCTCAATAACATAACTTCCCGATTCGGTCAAGTACCTGCCCAAATTGGGGGAATGCTGGATATTGAGTCAGGGTACAAGCTCAGAGCAACAAGCGAACCGGTTCAGATACAGCAGTATGCACAGACCTTTGGCATCAAAGAGCTACCAGTAACTACTTTAGGTAAAGCACAGGCTACGTTTAAGGTCACTGGAGCTATCGACAACCCGATTGTGATTGGAGAGGCGTTTACCACCACTGCCGCCACCCTTGACCAGGTGAACTTCAGCTATATTACTGCTGACTTTACCGTTATTAATACTGAGCTGGCCATTAGAAACTTGCAGGCAAAACCAACAGTGGGTGGCTTAGTCACAGGCAAGGGGGATATCAAATTTATGGATCAGGGGGGGGCAGTATTTGATCTCAAAGCTGTGAATGTGCCAGCGAATGCGATCGCAAAACAGTATGGATTTAATCTACCCATTCCTCTGGGTCGAATTTATGGCAGAACCCAGATCTTTTCTCCCCTTGACAAGCCCGAGAATTTTCGTGCCACTGGTTATGCTAATCTGCCCATCGGTGATGGTGTTCTCAGAGCTACTAATTTTCAAGTGGGGGCTGGGCGCTGGCAGGGGTTAGTAGAAGCTAAGAATATTTCCGTGGCACCAATCCTAAAAACCTTGCCTGCACAATCTCTACCGCCACAATTCTCCGGACCGTTCAATGGTCAATTTAATCTGTCCGGTCGCCTTGATTCTTTCCAACCAGAAACCCTCCGTGCCAGCGGTTACGGCAGCGTGACGGTTGATGGTGGTACCTTGCGTGCTACTAATGTAAAACTGATCAATGGTGGTTTTTCTACCCTAGTCCAAGCCTCTGATATTCCTCTAGAAGCCTTAGCACCAGTACCCTCTGAATTTAAAGGTCCCATCTCAGGGGAGTTGACTATCTCAGGGAATGTCAAGTCTTTTAGTCCTAGCACGATTACCGCTAGTGGGTCTGGTAGTTTAGATGTCGCAGCAGGGACTATTAAAGCTGATGCGATCGCGATCGCTAAAGGCCAGTTCCAAGCTCAAGTAGTCGCATCCAATCTCAAGTTAGGTCGTCTCGCACCAATACCACCGCAATTCAACGGTCCAGCGTCCGGGGAGTTTACCATCTCAGGGAATGTGGATTCGGTCAGTCCTAGTACCATTACCGCTAGTGGGTCTGGTAGTTTAGATGTAGCAGGAGGAACCATTAAAGCTGATGCTGTCGATATCGCTAAAGGCAACTTCAAAGCTCAAGTAGTTGCATCCAAGGTCAAGTTAGGTCGTCTCGCACCAATACCTCCGCAATTCGACGGTCCAGCTTCCGGGGAGTTTACCATCTCAGGGAATGTGGATTCGGTCAGTCCTAGCACCATTACTGCTAGTGGGTCTGGCAGTTTAGACCTAGCAGGAGGAACCATTAAAGCTGATGCTGTCGATATCGCTAAAGGCAACTTCAAAGCTCAAGTCGTAGCATCCAATCTCCAGTTAGGTCGTCTCGGACCAATACCATCGCAATTCGACGGTCCAGCGTCCGGAGAGTTTACCATCTCAGGGAATCTAGATTCGGTAAGTCCTAGCAGTATTACTGCTAGTGGGTCTGGTACTTTAGATGTGGAAGGGGGTAGAATTCAGGCTTCTCAAATCGATATTGCCAATGGTAACTTCCAGGCCAAGGTACAAACCTCTAAGCTCGACTTGGGTGCTCTTGCTCCGGTCCCGCCCCAATTCAATGGCCCTCTTTCCGGGAATGTCACTGTCTCTGGTAATCTAACTAATTTAACCATTGACGCCATTAAGGGCAAAGGGTCTGGACAACTCAAGGTTGCTGGTGGTCAATTACTAGGAACAGCTGAGTTTAGCAATGGTAAATTTCAGGGAGTTTTCCAGCCTACTAATCTCAAGTTGTGGGAGATTAATCCTGATTTACGAGGACGTCTCAATGGCAGTGTCAATATTTCTGCTCCGTTGCTATTGACACCAGATACAGCTCTGTCAGCAATCCAAGCTAAGGGTAAGCTGAATTTTAGTGAAGGCATTTCTATACTTGAGCGTTCCCTAGCCACATCCTTTGACTGGAATGGTCAAAAGCTAGAGATTAAAGAAGCCACAGCCGAGGGATTCAATGCTAATGGTTTTGTCAATCTAAACCCAGGCAGTCAGGGCTTACAAGCAATTAAGACCTTTGATTTCCAGGTACAAGCACAGGATTTGAATTTGCAACGATTACCGGCTGACCTGCCTGATGCGTTCAATTTAGGAGGCTTAGTCGGTTTTAACGGTCGCATTGCTGGTACTCCTCAAGCTCCGACAATTAACGGTGACTTAAGACTGCGGTACTTTTTTGCTGGTCCCCTGGAGTTTGAATCCTTACTGACAGGTCGAGTGAGTATAGCACCAAAGTCAGGGGTAAATCTCCAGCTAGCAGGTAATCAAGACAAACTGGAGGTGGTGCTAAACCCCAATTACCAACCCGTATCCTTTTTGCTGCAGTATCAGAACAAAACTGCTACTGGGATTCGGTCAGGGGATGAGCTACAAATGACCGTAAAGAATTTCCCCATCAATACCATTAAGAGTCTGGCTTTGAGTAGTGGTATGGTAGACGGGAAAAACCTCGAACCATGGTTAAGCAAACCCTTGGCGGGAGAGATATCTGGGCAGATTGGTCTCAACCTCAAGACCTTTGGGTCATCCGGTAAAATTGCGATCGAAAATCCCATCTTTGACAACCTCAGAGGTAAGCTGTTACAAGGCTTTTTCCAATACCAGCAAGGGACGATGACTCTGACCAATGGCTTGTTTGAAAAAGGTAAAAAAGGTGATAGTCAATACTTATTTGCTGCCAACGTCACCCAAACCCCCAACGGACCAGAATTTAAAGGAGAACTCCAGGCTAAGCTCGGAGAAATCCAGGATGTTCTGACTACCCTACAACTATTTGAGATCACTGACCTAGGTCGAGGCTTGCAAGCGCCCGTCTACGGCACAGCCGCTGATCTTGCCGTTACTGGAGTAGGTAACCCACAAAATAAGCTCAAACAACCTCTGCGGCGGATGTCAGAAATAGTCACCCTCCTAGAGAAGCAACGCCAGCAGCGTCAAGAGAGCTTTCTGTTACCAGAGCTTACCGAGATCAATGGTGGTTTTACTGGCAGTATCAGTATGGAAGGTTCAGTCAAAGATGGCATCCGTGCCAAATTTAATTTCCAAGGGGAAAACTGGCAGTGGGGTTCCTATAAAGCTGAGACAATTATTGCCCAAGGGAATTTTGAAGAAGGGGTACTGAATCTTTTACCTGTGCGGATTCAATCGGGTCAGAGCCTAGCCACCTTGTCCGGTAGTATCGGTGAACAAGGTCCATCGGGTCAGCTCAAGCTAAAGAACGTCCCGGTTTCCCTGATTAGAGAAGTGTTCAAATTTCCAGCTTCTGTTGGTTACGGAGGATTTGTTGATGCCACAGCGGACTTTTATGGAAGTCTAAGCAATCCCCAAGCTAGGGGAGCAATATCTGTAGTGGATGCCAGCCTAAACCGAACACCCCTCGAATCCATCAAAGGCAGCTTTAGTTACAACAATGCGCGGTTGAACGTCTTTGCCCAAAGTTTTCTGACCAAAGAGTCTGAACCCCTAACTGTAAATGCCAAAATCCCCTACAAGTTACCCTTTGCCGAAGTAGAGCCAGAAAATCGGCAAGTTAGTGTACAACTGACGGTTCAAAACGAAGGACTTGCCCGATTGAACATGCTTACCAATCAACAAATCACTTGGGTTGATGGTAAAGGACAAGTAGATTTAGATATTTCCGGTACCTTTGACCAAGACCAAGATTGGCGAGAGCAACTGGAGCAACTTACCGTTATTGGTAACATTAATGTACAAGACGCTACCATTGCTGCCCAAGCCTTACCGGAACCCCTGACAGAAGTTAATGGCAAAATCCGGTTTAACTTCAACCGGATGGAAATTGTAGACACCTTACAAGGGAATTTTGGTGGTGGTAAATTAGTAGCGGTAGGGAATTTGCCATTGCGAGACCTAGCTAGACCATTAGAGAATCCCCTCACCGTTGACCTGAATCAACTAGCCATCAATCTCAAAGGGATTTACAGTGGTGGTGTTCAAGGTCAGACCATCATTACTGGGACTCTGTTTAATCCTAGAATTGGTGGTTACATCGAATTGTTTGATGGTCGAGTACCGATTTCTGAATCTCAAACTGCCCCGATCGGGAGTAGCGGATCGGCTGGTGACGAACTAATCGAGTTCAATAACTTACAGTTAACCTTAGGTAAAAATATCCTAGTTCGACAGCTACCAGTATTAGATTTTCTCGCCAGCGGTACCCTTCTAATTAATGGGGACATGAGCGATATTAGACCAGAAGGAACCATTCAGCTGCTGCGCGGTCAGGTCAATCTCTTTACCACTCAGTTTCGTCTTGATAAAAATTACAACAACAACGCTCGATTTGTAGCCACTCTTGGCAGAGACCCAGAGTTAGATGTGCAGATGGTGGCATCAGTAATTGAGTCTAGGAAACAACCCATTACCAGTGAAACCTTTGCTAATGAAATTAGCGATAGCCCAACTAATTTTGGCACTACAGAAACTATTCGGGTTCAAGCAAAAGTAAAAGGGCGAGCAAGTCAGCTCTTTGACCGAGTGGAACTTAATAGTATGCCAAAACGTAGTGAAGGGGAAATTGTTGCTCTATTAGGGGGTGGCTTTGTGGATACCTTGGGTCGAGGCAATACTACCTTGGGTTTGGCAAACCTGGCTGGCTCAGCACTACTGAGTAATGTCAGCAACCTGATTGGTGATGCCGCAGGATTAGATGAGTTTCGCATTTTCCCTACTACAGTTACAGATGATAATAGACGCACTGATAGCTTAGAGCTAGGTGCTGAAGCAGGAATTAATATTACTAATAATTTATCATTTTCGTTGTTAAAAGTGTTAACTACTGATCAGCCAATTCAGTACAACTTGCGCTATCGAGTTAATGAAGAAGTTTTGCTACGCGGCGCTACAAATTTTTCAGATGATACTAAGATAATTGTCGAGTATGAAAATCGATTTTAATTAGAATTAAGAATTAAGAATTAAGAATTAAGAATT
>NZ_JAAHHZ010000139.1:0-14985 GCF_010672005.1 Moorena sp. SIO4A5
TATCCCACAACCCTGATACTGCGGAGATATTACAGCGTTGGCGAGTGGATTTGCAGTTGTCTGGTCATACCCATGGTGGTCAGATTGTGATTCCAGGAATCGGACCTGCGCCAGCATTTTTGAAAACTATCCGGAAGTATATTCCTAGATCTGTGCAGCCCTGGATACCCTATTTGAAAGTATGTTCAAAAGTAACTAACCATTGGGAATGGTCCGAGGGTCTACATCGGATCGGTAGAAACCAGTTATATACTAATCGTGGTTTAGGAACTTATTGGCCAGGTCGTCTATTTTGTCCACCAGAAGTTACAGTAATTACGTTGAATTAAGAATGTAGAATTAAGAATTAAGAATGTAGAATTAAGAATGTAGAATTAAGAATTAAGAATGTAGAATGGGGAATTAGGTAAGCATTCAGCTGTGAGCCTAAAGCTCACGCTGCGCGAAGAGCTTATTTTATTCAAAAGCACCTCAAGTAGCGATGCAGAGGTGCGACCCGTGGCGAATTTAATTCGCCTACGGAAAACGCACCATTACGGTCTTGGGGGTTCCCCCCATGAGCGACTGCATCAAGACAGCGTGCCCGTAGTGCATAAGTTGATAACTGTCTGTTCGCGTAGGGCATTAGCTGATAGCTGAATACTTACGGAATTGCCAATTCTCAATTCTCAATTCTCAATTCTCAATTCTCAATTCTTAATTCTTAATTCCCAATTCTTAATTCTCAATTCTCAATTCTCAATTCTTAATTCTTAATTTTTAATTCTTAATTCTATAATTACGTTAGTAGGTAGCCAGTTTTTTGTTCAATGTAGTCTATTATCTTATGATAAATTTCTGGATATTTTTGTTCGCTAATAATGATGGGCATGGAACTGTCAGGTAACCAAAAGGTTAATCTCTGATTTGGGTAGTGACAAAAACTACTGATTTTGTTGAGGTCAAGGATATAATCATGACGCTCGTAATTGAATGTAATCCAAAAACCTGAAGGTGATCGTGCTGATAACTTTTGAATGTAGTTGACCACTCGTTGATAACCGTCTGGGTCATTTTGACGGTTGACAATAATGGGGATAGTACTATCGGGTAACCAGAAGGTTATTTTTCCGTTGGGACCATGGGTGAATGTACTAAGTCGGTCCAGATCAATGACATATTCTCGATGATCGTAATTAACTTTTATCCAGTAACTCACAAAACCTCCTTATTGAAATAATGGGTTGGTAATACTAGCAATTACCAATTCGATGGCCAAAGGCCAAGCTACGCGAACGATTCGAGTTAATCACTTTAGCAAAGGGAACAGGGAACAGGGAATAGGGAACAGGGAACAAAAATGATCACAATTCATTTAGGATTGCTCTTCTTATTGAGATTACTGGTTACTTGTTGTTAATTAACACTGGTTACTGGTTACTAGTTATTTATTAAAGGATAAATAGTTAACCAGGATAAGAAAAATTTAGAATTTAGAATTTAGAATTTAGAATTGGATTCTTAATTCTTAATTCTTAATTATTCATTCTTAATTCTTAATTATTCATTCTTAATTATTCATTCTTAATTCTTAATTATTAATTCTTCATTCTCTTAAGACTGTCCCTGAATTGAGCGAAAGTTGGAAGCCCCAACCGACACGAAGTAGATTGGGGTACTTCACTTTTGCCTAGGGGCTGATCAAGCTAAGTCATATTTCAGGGCTTTATTCCTCAGAGCCGGATAATTTCTGTGGAATCATGTTTTGATCGAGGGTAATTATCCGGCATGATGTCATTAATACCCTAATCTGCGACATTTGTGACATCACATACTCAAGAGCTTACTTCCGCAACGGATTGCTGGTTTTGGCTAGTACTGCCGTTAGTACTAGACTGTTTAACCTGTCCTTTGTCAATGGTAGCTTGCACAAATCCTACAAACAATGGATGGGGATGACTGGGACGGGAGCTAAATTCTGGGTGGAACTGAGTGGCAATAAAGAAGGGGTGTTGTTTCAATTCAATCATTTCCACGAGGCGACCATCGGGAGAAGTACCACTAATGACATAACCTGTTTCTAAAAATAGGTTGCGATAAGCATTATTAAATTCATACCGGTGGCGGTGGCGCTCATAAATGACTTCTTCTTGGTAGAGGGAAGATGCTAGAGTATTAGGTGCTATACGGCATGGGTATAGCCCTAAACGCATGGTACCGCCTAAATCCACTACATCTTGTTGCTCTGGCAATAGATGAATGACGGGATTCTTGATATCAGTGAAAAACTCGGCACTATGGGCATCTTCTAAGAGGGCTATGTGCTTTGCCCATTCAACTACAGAACACTGCATCCCTAAACATAAGCCCAGCAAGGGAATCTGATTTTCCCTAGCATACCGAATTGCCTCAATTTTGCCATCTACTCCCCGAATCCCAAAGCCTCCAGGAATAAGGATACCGTTAAAACCGTTTAGGAAGGGTTCAGGACCGTAAGCTTCTACATCCTCAGCACTAACCCAGTGTATTTTGATTTTGGTATCTTTTGCGATCGCAGCATGCTCCAAAGCTTCCACAACGGATAGATAGGCATCGGTTAGTTTGATATACTTACCAACAATGGCAATTTCAAGGTGGTGAGTGGGATGATGCAGACGCTCAACTAACCTCTGCCACTGGGTTAAATCTGGTTCCCGTTGCTCCATCTGGAATAACTCTAGGGTTTGCTGGGCCAGTCCTTCTTTTTCTAGCATTAGGGGGACTTCGTAGATACTGCTGGCGTCCTGTGCAGAAATAACTGACTCTACTGGTACATCACAGAATGCTGATATTTTATCTTTTAATCCGGGTGGCAAAGCGCGATCGCATCGGCAAATTAAAATATCTGGTTGAATCCCGATAGCACGCAATTCCTTTACGGAGTGCTGGGTTGGCTTGGTTTTTATTTCTCCAGCCGCAGGAATCCAAGGTAATAGGGTCAGGTGCATATAAAGGACTTGATTGCGCCCGACATCTTTACGGAATTGACGAATTGCTTCCAAAAACGGTAGGGATTCAATATCCCCTAATGTGCCACCAATTTCTGTAATCAATACATCAGGATTGGAATTTTGGGCAACTCGATGAATGCGCTGTTTTATTTCATTAGTAATGTGGGGAATCACCTGCACTGTCCCCCCCTGGTAGTCACCGCGACGTTCTTTATTGATTACGGCTTGATAAATCGAGCCAGTCGTGACACTGTTCAGGCGAGAGACGGAGGTATCTGTGAAGCGTTCATAGTGACCTAAATCTAAATCTGTCTCAGCACCGTCTGATGTTACGAACACTTCTCCATGTTGGTAGGGACTCATGGTGCCCGGATCTACGTTAATATAGGGGTCTAGTTTAAGAATGGAAACGGAATAGTTCCGGGATTTGAGTAAACGTCCCAAGCTAGCAGCAACAATCCCCTTGCCAATACTGGATACAACGCCTCCAGTAATAAAGACAAACTTAGTCATAATAGTATTAATATAGTAGCGCGATAGAGATTTATCTGGTTCATTGTGCCATACTACACCAGAGTTGTTTGCTGCTGCTAAGCTATCAGTAATCAGCTATTAGCAATCAGCAATCAGCAATCAGTAATCAGCTATTAGCAATCAGCAATCATTAATCAGTAATCAGCAATCAGGAATCAGCAATCAGCAATTAGCAATCAGTAATCAGTAATCAGTAATCAGCTTATGGGTTAACTCACAGCGTCGAAGCCTGTGCCACGCGCTACCCGAACAGCTTATGGCTTAACTCACAGCGTCGAAGCCTGTGCCACGCTGACCGCTGACCGCTGACCGCTGACCGCTGACCGCTGACCGCTGACTGCTGACCACTGACCGCTGACTGCTGACCACTGACGGCTGACGGCTGATCGATGCACAACCCCTAGGATTCCTCATCCATTGGATTACCGAGGTCTAGATTACCGACATCAAAAACAATTATAAATTCGGCATCAGGCATTAATCGTTTCAGGGCCCATAAATGTCCCTCTGCATCCGACCGGTTTCGGAAGCGAGCAACGACTATCCGCTGCATTTCGGGTAACAGCCTAATGACCACCCACGGGTGAAGGCGTTCAGAATAACTCATAATCAAACTATCTCCTTGTGTAAGGGAGCCAGAGCTAGCCCGTGGATATTGCACTCTCGTTGGGCTAGCTCTTGACTCCGGGCGTCTCAGCGCCCACTTTTATATTATAGCATAAAAAAAATTATATTATAACATATTTGGAAAAGTTTTGTAAAAAACTGGTAGGGAATAGGGAATAGGGAGTAGGGAGTAGGGAGTAGGGAGTAGGGAACAGGGAACAGGGAACAGGGAATAGGGAATAGGGAAAAAATCCTGTGTACCTTGATAGCTTATAGTTATGAAAAACGCTGTATAGCATTTATAAATAGGTCATAAACAATAGACTTCGCGGCAGTTGTTGGGAACAGGGAATAGGGAACAGGGAACAGTGGACAAGAATTGACGTAAACACTATCATAAAAATACTTTTGCAAGAGGTCTAATCTGGCTAATTTCTCATAACATCAAAAACCCTTCGGAGCTTATTGATACAGTCGCTAATGAGGGGACACCCAAGACCTCGCTGCATGGCTCTTTCCTACGATTCCCGATTCCCGATTCCCGATTCCCGATTCCCGATTCCCGATTCCCGATTCCCTGCCCCCTAAAACATTGAAAAACTACTTTACTTATTGCTATGGGTCTATTATTCTGTTTATTAGCTACTTTATCCACTTCAATCATCCTTGGATACGTTAATCCTGTCAGTGGGCAAAGTGCATTTACAGCAATTTTCGCCCCCCTAGCCCCCCAACTTTGGGGGGAAATTGAGTTAAAGTCCCCCATAATTGGGGGATTTAGGGGGCTTGCAGCTAAAGGTAGTGAAGTCGATTCATCTGAAAACAGCTGTAATACTCCTAAGGTAAACGAATCTAGATCTAGAACAATGTCTTATCCTACTCAAGAGTCAGAATTCAGTAGTCAAGAAAATTTTCAAGTCAGTCAATCGTCTCCACAACTAAAACTTTATAGTGGTCTTCGGAGCCGAGCTGCGATTGTGCAGTGGTATCTTGAGGAGTTGGGAGTGCCCTATGAGTATATCTTGCTGGATATGAAAGCTGGAGAGCATAAACAGCCGGAATACCTGTCGATTAATCCGATGGGTAAAGTGCCAGCAATTGTGGATGGGGACTTTAAACTTTGGGAGTCGGGAGCGATTTTGGTTTACTTAGCTAATAAGTATGGAGAAACCCCTAGTTCTCTGGAAGAACAATCAGAGATTGTGCAGTGGGTGTTGTTTGCTAATGCTACCTTAGGACCAGGATTGTTTTTGGAAGATAGACGGGAGAAAGAAGCGCCCAGTTTATTGAAGCCACTAAATGAGCTATTAACGGATAAAACATTTTTGTTAGGGGATAACTTTAGTGTGGCGGATATTGCAGTAGGGTCTTATTTGGCTTATGCCAAAATACTGGTAAATTTTGATTTTAAAGAGTATCCAGCTGTTGCTGATTATCTGATGCGTTTGTCTGAACGTCCAGCTTTTAAAGAAACTATTGGTAATCGGTAATTGGGAATCGGGAATCGGGAGTCGGGAGTCGGGAGTCGGGAGATAGGGAACAGGGAACAGGGAATAGGGAGTAGGGAGTAGTTGTATTTGGTGCGATCGCGTAGCGTGGCCGTAGGCCAAACGCGAACGCTCCAATTCAAAGTTTCTTCTTTTCTTTATTTTGAAGTTTTAATTTTTAATTTTTAATTACCCAAAGGGGTGAAAGAATACTGTACCTCATAAGTGCGAGGAACGCTATATCGATAGACAAAAGTAGTAATTGGTGGTAGTTATGCCACAAGATTAATCTTGATCTAGAATATCAGAGGTAAAAGGACAATCCTGGGGGAAGCAAGTAGATGGATAATCCTTGCTAACCACAAAGAGTGGATATCTGTAGCAATCGGAAAAGACCGATTCAAGATAAGGCTTGAGACTGGGAGATTCAGACAACAAAAGATTAATCTGTTCTCTCTGCTCATTGATCGTTTTTTCCCAACCTCGATAATCAGGCTCTGAATTCACGTACTGCCTTTTAAGCAAGTGTTCCATTAAAACCTTAAGTCGGCTCTGAATCTCTCGTTTATCTGTTCGCCCCAAGGTGGCTATTTCCTCAATTAAATTCTCTATGTCCAACTCATCAAAGTTTCTTGTTTTAAGTTGCTGACAAGTTAGATCAGTCCACAGAACAAAATCCTGATTATACAAGTCACTATTACTCATTATTTGTTCATTATTTTATAGTTTTTGTAAGAATCACGGAGGTTTTTAAGTATCCGTACATTAAACTAAATTACTATATAGCAATTCTCATAGCTATGAGTAAAGTCACAGCGCTTGTGGCCTGTGCCACAAAGCTGACAGCTGACAGCTGAATACTTACTATTATAGCGTTTCTCATAGCTATGAGGTACAGATAATTTGGGATTGCTATAACCCATTAGTGCGTCAGTGCAATAGTTTTTTTTAACCACTGAACTGATCTGATGTCTGGATGATAACCCTTAATAACAATCTTCCCATCTGCCACGCCACCGCCCCATATCTACCACACTTTCCACGCTTTAAGTGTTTTACACCCTTACCACACTCTAATAGATAGTGTGAATGCAATAGTTTTTCTAACCCCTTGCATCTTCTGAGAACTTGTGTTAAAATAACAGTATCGTTAAAGCAATGGTTTTACCGCCATGATGATTTCTACCGCCCAAGCTGCTGAATTACTAGGTGTTTCTGCCACTCGTGTCCGTTTCCTGCTGAGCAAGGGCAGAGTGAAGGGGGCTTATAAGGTGGGTAGAACTTGGGTGATTCCTCTGTTTGACGGTATGCCGGTGGTCACCCCTGGTACTCGCGGACCGAAGCGGAATTGGTCAAAGCGCACGGAGTACACTAAGGCTGTGATTCACGTTAATCAGAAGGTAATTCGCCAAAATCTCAAGAGCGGGGAGCGCAACCCTGTGATAACGGTCAAACGGGGTTCTAAAAATATTTATGGTCATACGGTAGAAGTTAATGGCCCCTGTCGGGTGATGTATCGTCCAGATGATCCTTTACATTGTGGGGCTAGGGTGTGGATTGAGACGATTTCTGATTTTAAGGTCAGCTGATTTGGCTACTTGAAGGACGACTTTCAGCATCGGATTTATGAACAAAACACCAGACTTTGATGATGAGATGCTACCTGAGTACCAGTTTGACTATCACAAGGCAAAGCCGAATCGTTTTGCTCAGCAGCAACCAACTAATGCGATCGCACAAGCGCGGAAGCGTGGCCTTTTGGCCAAGGTCAATCCCAACCAAGTTCCAAAGACAACTTAGTGCAATTCGCTCTCGACTTCAAAAATTAGGTTTGTTGTAAGTCAGTCGTTAAACCCTACCATAACAAATTACTCGCTATCAATTGTAGAAAAGTATGCTCCAATTTAAAGGAGTGTGAGAGAATTGAACAAGTTAAGCATTTCTCTATTTCCTATGACAGTAGTGGAGTTATTTCCTACTCTGAAAGGTTTAAACCGTGCAGACAAACTGAAAGTCATTCAGTTTTTGGTAGCAGAGCTAGCTAGGAAAGAGGAACCTACCTTAGAACCAGGAGCTACCTATCCAGTTTGGTCGCCCCTTAACTCTCATCAAGCCGCTAATCAACTCGCTCAACTGTTGGAATCGGAGCAACCTAACTCCAATGGGTAATGCTCGACGATTCAACTTTACCGAGGAACAAATTAATGCTGCTCTGGCCTACATTAAGACCAATCGTGCTGAACTCAGAGCTGAGTATCAAATTGTATTGAAAGAAGCTACCGCCAATGGCTGATAGCTGAATAACTAAGCTGAAAACCAATCGAAATTTCGGCTAATCAACAATTCTGTCTTCTTGGCATGGTGAGTGTTTTTCATCGCAATAGGTTGTATAGCAAATTCATAGCGACTTGCTAGATCCCTTGTTTCTTCTGTATTGTCATAGCTCATCAGAAAATCGCCTTCTAATTTGCTAGCAAGTTTAAATAGAGCTTCATGATCAACTGCTGAATATCGATAGAGCCTGCGCCCAGCTTTTAAATAAGGTGGATCAATAAAATAAATAGCATCGTTGCGGTGATAATTTTGCTCACAAACCTCAAACCCATCCCCAGCAATAAATTTAATTTTTGTCTTGATTTCAGCAATAGAAAGTATGCGCTTTTTCAGGGTTTGAGGATACCAGCGTGACGTGATTCCTTTGCCATTTTCCCCATTTTTCATAAAACTAGCACCATCAGCCAGAATTCCACCACGATTAACGCGATTTTTAACTACTGTTGCGAAAGCGAGAGATTCAAGAGATTCATTTGCAGAATCAATAGCTTGCTTAGCACTCTTTGCAGTTAGATGAAAATTGACAATAGTTTCGGCTAGCCATTCGGCACCACCACCTAAAATGAGCTGCCACACAGCAGCAACCCCTTCATCTTTTTCTACCATAGTCACTCTACCTACTAAATTATCGAAAGCAGCAGTAAGACTGACTATACCTCCACCAGCAAAAGGTTCAAAAAGTTCCTTATCTGTACCACCTTTATTATACAACCATTGGCGAATTTGGGGGATTAGCCAAGTTTTACCACCAGCATAGCGAAATGGGCTACGTTGCGGCACACTAGCTACATTTATGACTTTTTTATGACTGATGAGAGAGGCAGTATTAAATAGCTCAAGTTGAGTCATTGGCTTATCCTTTATTGTAAAGGAAGATCTACTATGGTTTGAGTATCTGGAGGATTATCTAGTTTATCATCAAGTTTCTGTTGAAGCACTTCAAGGAAATCTTCTACGTTACCAGCTTTCGGTGTTGAAATAGCGTTAATTGCTGCCCAGTATTCTGTATAAACTACATCGTGTAACGTCAAATTGAACTGATTTTTTTCCGGTTCTAGGGTGTAAAGATGCCAGGCAACTTCCGATTTATCCCATTCAACCTTTGGCAATTGTGGCAGAGTATCAAAGAAACTCTTTTGTAAAACGATTACCTGTTTCTTATTCCACTCACGAAAAATTGACCCCTTATACAAAAGCTGAGGGAGGAGGCGTTTGCGTGAGGATGATAGATAATCTGGACTAGGATAATAAGTTGTCAATTTTGCCCAATCTATAGTTTTCCAGTCTTCAGGATTACTAATATACCTTTCAAAGGGTTTTCTAACGTTACCAGAAATATAAACAGCTTGCACTTCTACAGAGCCAAAATCTAAAACTTTTCCTCGATCATCATAAGAAACTAAGACTAGATCAATATTTCCAGCGGACTGACCATTGGCATCTTTCAAGCGAACCTCTGTCAGGGAAGTCCAATTAGTTTCCTCTCCAAAGAAATAATTAGCGGCATTTTCAGCAATTAGCCAATCCTGTCGGAAGCGAACTGGACAAGTAATGACCGATTCATCCCTGTGATAGATACTACATACACCTAGAGGATTGTTTGCCTTATCTTTGGTGCAATTCGGCACCTTATTGTTATAAGGACACAGTTTGTAGCGACGATACCGCTTTGCCTGTTCTGTGAAGTTGTTAGTTGGGAATCCGAAGACCTCTGCAAGAGGATTGTTGGACATATCAATTTAGTATAGTACTTATGTAAATCTAAGACTACCGTAAGAAGGTCAAGATATTGATTAAAGTTGTACCGCGAAGGGTGAAGCTAGATGATTGCTTACGGATGAACAGCTAAGGTGGCAATTTATACTCAGCAGCAATCCATTGATGCGAACGCGCCCCGCGTGACCGTTCGCGTAGCGTGGCCTTTTGGCCAAGGTCAATCGCAACCAAGTTCCAGCAAACTTCCTAGTGCAATTCGCTACTTGCCCGATTGTCACGTTTCTTCGGACTGCCCTATAAAATAGATACAGCTCAACCTTACCGTTAGGCTCAAAATCAGGAGACTTACGTGGCATACAGTGACTTTACTCTCAAGAAAGTCAAGCTTGACTTCAATATCCAGACTGTGGAGGAGCAGTCACTATTTTCCAATAGTGAAGAAATTGAAATAAGTGATTATCTCGCACAGACCTTAAAAAGAAATGTTCCTTTAGCGTTAGCCATTAATACGGAAAAAGCTAGATCAGAACTCATCATTATTAATATTTTACTGGAAGTTAAAGAAAAATCCTATGATGAAAAAATTAGTCTATTCTCAGGGATTGATTTTAATGTAGATAAGGAAAAAGGCTTAACTGTATTTTGCGATTATATCATTAGCGGTTCAGAAGAACAGTTATATTTAGAGTTACCCGTAATTACAATAGTTGAAGCTAAGAATGAAAATATTATTTCTGGCTTAGGTCAATGTATTGCGGAAATGCATGCTGCTCAACTTTTTAATCAAGAAGCAAGTCATGAGTTATCCTGTGTATATGGTGCAGTAACAACAGGAGATGAATGGAGATTTGTTAAGCTTGAAAAAAATGTTGCTTATATAGATAATGATAGCTATTATATTAGTGATATTAATAAAATTATTGGGATTCTAGTGAACATGGTTAAAGGAGAAGCCTAATACTATTAGGAAAGGGAGCAGGGAGCAGGGAGCAGGGAGCAGGGAGCAGGTAACACGTAAAAGGTAACAGGGAAGAAGGTAAAAATTCTGTGTACCTCATTAGGGTAAAATATACTACTTTAGCAAAGGGAACAGGGAAAATAGAAAAAATTCGTCTACCTCATTCTCCCGATTCCCGATTCCCGATTCCCGATTCCCGATTCCCGATTCCCGATTCCCGATTCCCGATTCCCGATTCCCGACTCCCGATTCTTGATTCCCTAAAACCCAATCGACAACTGGGCTAATTGTGAAATAAATCCTATAATTCCGCCGATTAACACTAACCATAGGGAATTTACCTTAAAGCGAAATACCAGCACCGCACTAGTTATTGCCACCATAACGGTTAACCAATCTACTAAAGCAGTACGTGCTAAGATATACGTTACTCCTGTCATCAGTCCTAAGGAAGCGGCATTAACACCGTCGAGGAATCCACTTGCCCAGGGGGATTGGCGTAGCTTAGGCACCCAAGGATTGAGGATTCCGACTAACACAAAGGCAGGCAAAAAGATTCCAACGGTGGCAGCGATTGCGCCAACATTTCCATTCAGGAGATAGCCAATGAAGGTAGCAGTGGTAAACACAGGACCGGGAGTGACTTGACCGATTGCGATCGCATCAAGCAGTTGTTGGGAAGTAAGCCATTGGTGGCGCTCTACTAAATCTTGCTGTAGAAACGCCAGCAGCACATAACCACTACCATATAGAACGGAGCCAATTTTTAGGAAGAATAGGAAGACACTAGCAGAAGATAGGGAAGCGGCGGATGGTACACCGGTCTGGGCTAAAAGACTAGAGAAAGGCACAAGTAAAGCACCTGTGATGTTATTTCCTCTACGCCACAGGGTTTTGACTAGCATTACCGCAGCTCCCACCAACAGCAGTAAGAGAATTTCATGGGTACCTAAGAAGAAAGCGATAGTAGCTGCAACTCCTGCTACTGTAGTGGGAATATCTTTTGCTGCTTTTTTCCCCAACTTCCATAACGCTTGTAAAACAATAGCGATGATAACTGGTTTGATACCATAGAGGAGCCACTCTACCTGGGGCACACTCTGGTAACGGGCATAAATTGCTGCCATTATCCAGACAATCACCATTGCTGGCAAGATAAAACAAGAACCAGCAACAAACAGTCCTCGCCATCCTGCTCGCTCATAACCGATGTGAATCGCTAATTCTGTAGAGTTAGGGCCTGGAAGAAGATTGGTAACGCCCAGTAGATCCAGCAGATTCTCATGACTCATCCACTGTCGTCGCTTCACTACTTCATCATCCATCATGGCAATGTGAGCAGCTGGGCCACCAAAGGCAATTGTCCCCAATTTAAAAAAGACTAGCGCTAATTCTTTGAGTCGTTGCCCCTGTTCTTGTGGGGAGAGTTGAGCTTCAGAACTGTTGTGCTGGTCAGGCTGAATATCTTCTATTTCGTTAGACACTGGTTTGACTCCAACGGTGTCAAGGTTAATATACCAAAGGGAAGAGGGAACAGGGAATAGGGAATAGGGAGTCGGGAGTCGGGAATCGGGAATCGGGAATCGGGAGTCGGTAGTCGGGAGTCGGGAATCGGGAATCGGGAATCGGGGTAATAAAATTTAATTTATAGTTATTTGCAGATAACTTATTATAGATAGTTCAGCAGTTATCTTACAGCTATCAGCTATCAGATAACTGCGATGCTCTTTCAGAGCCGCTACGCGATTGGCCGTAGGCCACGCTACGCGAACGTGTTTTTTGAGGTTATTGTATTGGTTATTGAGCAATTCGTGTAGGAATTTTAATAATTTTTGATGCCCTATTCCCTACTCCCTACTCCCTACTCCCTACTCCCTACTCCCTACTCCCTATTCCCTACTCCCGACTCCCGACTCCCTACTCCCTACTCCCTACTCCCTACTTCCTTTGCTATTATTTTGGTTATTTTTATGGTACAATAGTCCTAGAGTAATCTGGTGTAATCTATGGCTAAGTTTTACTCAGAAATCAATCAAGATTTAAGAGAGTTTATTGAGGAGCAAAAAATATTTTTTACAGCCACAGCCCCCCATCAAGGTCGTATTAACCTATCCCCCAAAGGTATTAACACCTTTCGGTGTATTGATAGTAAAACAGTGGCTTATCTAGATTTAACCGGTAGCGGTAACGAGACATCTGCTCATTTGCTGGAAAATGGCAGAATGACAATTATGTTTTGTAGCTTCACTGAAAAGCCATTAATTCTCCGCCTTTATGGTCATGGTCAGGTAATTCGACCTAGGGATAAGGAATGGGAAACAGTCTACTCCCTATTCAATAGCCTACCAGGGGAAAGACAGATTATTGTATTAAATGTAGAATCTGCCCAAACCTCCTGTGGTTATGGTGTACCTTTGTATGACTTAAAAGGAGAGAGGGAAACTCTGCTCAAGTGGGCGAATAAGAAGGGAAAACAGGGAATTCACGACTATTGGCAAGCCAAAAATATTGAGAGTATAGATGGGTTACCGACTAATCTTTTAGAAGATTAACCAGAATGGTGAATTAAGAATTAAGAATTAAGAATTAAGAATTAAGAATTCTACATTCTACATTCTGCATTCTACATTATTAATTTTACATTCTACATTCTACATTCTACATTATTAATTCTGCCTTCACCATTCTGACAAACAACCAAACCAACTTATTTTTTAGTTTGGTCTAAATTAGCGGCAGCGCTATTGACCTCTATGGGATTTTCCTGGGCTAAAGCACTATTGATATGTGATTGCTCTCCCGTAATCAAGGCAGTTGCTTGCTCTAATGCCTCGATGCGATCGCTAACTCGGTTTCTTTCTGGTAATAGTTGCAGGATTTTCAACTTTTCCAGCCTTTGATTAACCCTACCAGTCGCACCTACGATAAACACATCACGACGTTTGTCACGAGCCTCCTTAACCATAGTCTCTATCGCTAAAGAAGCGGTCACTCCCAACAAGGGAACATCACTGAGATCTAAAATCAGGACATCATACTTTTCTACCATCCCCATCCGCTGAGAGATACCCTTGGCTGCACCAAAGCTCATTGGTCCGCCGAGACGGAATAGGAAAATTCGACCACGAGCCTGTTTCAGAAGTTGTTTTTCTTCATAGCTCAAACTCTTTTCACCATCATCAGGAGCAGTAATTTCCTTGATTTGATTAATTTGTAGCTCACTGAGGTTTTTGACAGTCAACAGGTTGGCAATGAACACCCCAACGGCAACGGCTGTAATTAGGTCAACAAATACAGTCATGAATAACACTAAATACATTAATGCTGCTGCCTTGAGGGAGACTTGATGGGCTCGTTTGAGGAAGCTCCAGTCAATAATATCGATTCCTACTTTAATCAAGATGCCCGCCAGGACAGCATGGGGAATACTTTCAGTGAGGCTTCCCGCCCCCACAACAATCACCAGCAGCACTAGGGCATGAATCATGCCTGAAAGGGGGGTTTGACCACCAGCCTTAACATTGATTACCGTCCGCATGGTAGCACCAGCACCAGGGAGCCCACCAAACAAGCCAGCAATCGTATTACCGATACCCTGACCAATTAATTCCCGGTCAGAGTCGTGCTGGGTACGGGTAATATTATCAGCAACCATGGACGTTAACAGAGAGTCGATAGCTCCCAAGGTGGCTAACATTAGACCATAGCCAAGCATGTCTTTGATTTGGCTGAACTTAAAGACTGGCAAATATAGCTTGGGTAAGCCTGTGGGGATGTCTCCAATCCGTCTGAGCTCGCTGTCTGGCAGGTCTGGGAAAAAGACAACCGATATCAACGTACAGACTATCAGTGCTAGCAAGGGGGATGGAATTAATCGACTCAGCTTCCTAGGTGATCCAAACATAATCACCAGAGTCAGGATTGCTAGACCGGTAGCGGCAAAATGGGGATTAGCGACAAAGGTAGGAAAATTGCTGACAGATTCCACCACATTCCCAGAACTAGGATGCCCGAAAAATGGACCAATCTGTAACAACAGAATGATCACACCAATCCCTGACATAAAGCCAGATATAACTGTGTAGGGCATCAGGGTAATATATTTACCCAGCCGCAACACCCCAAATAAGATTTGAAATATCCCCCCTAGCATGACAACAGTAAATGCCATCGCTAGACCATTCTCTGGGTTTTTAGCAACTAGCGCCGTAAACACCGTTGTCATCACTACGGTCATCGGGCCAGTGGGACCAGAAATCTGAGAGGGAGTACCGCCAAACAGAGCGGCAAACAGACCAACAAAAATAGCGCCGTAAAGACCATGAATTGCCCCAGCACCGGAGGATACTCCAAAGGCTAGGGCTAATGGTAGTGCAACAAT